>NZ_SRLW01000322.1:0-11318 GCF_006518215.1 Myxococcus sp. AB025B | reverse complement strand
TGCCCGGGTTCACCGCCCCCGTCGCAGCGGCCACCACCACCGTCTCCCCCGCCTTCGGCTCACCGATGTCGAGCAGCCCCACGTGCGCGGTGAACCCGGGCATGCCGAGCACCCCGAGCGCCAGCGACGGCTGCTTCATCTCTCCGAGCGCCACCAGGTCCTGCCCATCCGACAGCGCGTAGTCCTGCCAGCCCGCGTTGCCGAGCACCAGGTCGCCGACGCGGAAGCCGGGATTGCGTGAGGCGACGACGCGATTGACGGTGCCGCCCACCATGGGCGCCCCCACCGCGACGGAGGCGTCGGCATATGCCGGAGGGATTTCATTCATCATCGGGCGCATGTACGGGTCGAGCGACAGGTACAGGGTGCGCAGCAGCACCTGCCCTTCGCCCGGCGTTGGGACAGGTGTCTCCTCGATGCGGAAGTGGGTGGACATCGGAAGCCCACGCGGACGCGCGGCGAGGACGACTCGACGGTTGCGGACATCGCTCTGACTCATGGCTGCGGACTCCTGGGGTGTGGGGACCTACGAGATGCCCAGCCGACGTCGCGTGTCGGCCATCGCAGTGTCCAGCGGCGTGCGGTCACGGGTGATCTTCGCGAGCAGCCCGGCGCCGAGCCACGTCTGGTACAGCGAGAGCGCGAGCGCCCGCGTGTGCTCCGGCGCCGTCAGCGAGCCGTCCTCGCGCCCCGCGTCGAGACAGCGCTCCAGCCGGTCGATGATGCCCTGCGTGCCGCGCTCCAACGCCGCGCGCATGCTCTCCGACAAGTCACAGACCTCCGCGCCCAGCTTCACGACGAGACAGCGGCTCACGGCCGATTCGTCCGTCTGCGACGCGAGCCAGTCCTGGAAGTACGCCATCAGCCGCTGTGCGGCCGAACCCGGCGCCGCCAGCAGCGCATCCATCCGCGACTGGTAGTCGGCGAAGTACGCGTCCAGCACCGCCTGGCCGAACGCCTCCTTGGAGCCGAAGTAGTAATAGAACGAGCCCTTGGGCACCTTCGCCGCCGCCAGCACCTCGGCCAGCCCCACCGCCGTGAAGCCCTTGCTCACCAGCAGCGGATGCGCCGCCTCGAGGATGTATCGCCGGATGTCCTGGGAGGCCCCGCTCGCGCTCATGTGCCTATGCCTAACGACCAGTAGACCGGTCGTCTAGTCGTTCTTTCGTAGAGCAGGCGGCCGCCAGGACACGAGCCCAGGGCTTGCGCTGACTGACTGACCGGATTGCAAATCCAGTCAATGAGTTCCGACCCACGCACCGCCATCCTCAACGCCGCCGGAGAGGTCTTCGGCCGCTACGGCTTCAAGAAGGCCTCGGTCGAGGACATCGCCAAACGCGCCGGGGTGGGCAAGGGCAGCATCTATCTGCACTTCGAGAACAAGGAAGCCCTCTTCGGGCCTGCGCCCAGCAGGAGTTCGCGCGGAGCCTGGCCGAGCTGCGGGGCAGGCTGCGCGACGCGAGGACGCCCGTGGAACAGGTCCGCGCCTACATCCACTGTCGCATGGAGCAGAACGGCCGGTCGCCCGCGGGGCAGCGCATCGACATGGAAACCCTGCTCGACGGCGGGCTGCGCGAGGCCAACCTGCGCGAGTCCTCGGGCAAGATTGCTGAAGCCAACGCCGACCTGCGGGGCGTGGAGGAGCAGATTCGCGACCTTGTGCGCAAGGCGCGCGGCGAGCAGGAGACCGCCGAGGTCAACCTCGCCACGGCCGAGGAGCGGGTGAAGCTGGCCGTGGAGAGCGCGCGCCTGGCGAAGGAGAGCTTCGATGCCGGCGCCTCGACGTACCTCCAGGTGACGGACGTCAACGCGACACTCGCCGGCGCGCAGCTCTCCTCCGTGGCCGAGGCGCTCAACGTGCAGCTGTCACGACTGGCCCTGGCGCGGGCGATGGGCCTGTTCGACCCCACCGGCCACTCGCTGGCGAAGCCGTAGGCCGGCGCACGGCATGAAGACCCCAGCGCGCATGAAGGTGTCCTCGGGTCCTCCGCGGCGCACCGTCTCCCCGCACGGGGTGGGACTGTCGGGGATGGCGTGGGCCCGGCAGACCTCCGAGGCGGACGCGACGCTCCAGGCCGCCGCGGTGGGCTTCGGGTTCCAGCCATGACGTTCGACCCGGAGGTCGTCGCGAGATTCAGGGCGCGCTGGCGCATCCTCAATGGCGCCATCGTCGTGACGACAGGGCTGCTGAGCCTGTCCTTCCTGCCGTGGCCGGAGGAGCACGCGTCGCTCTTCGGCAAGCTGCTCATGGGCGTCATCGTGGTGACGGTGGTGCCCGTGCTCGTGGTCTGGCGCTGCCCCCGGTGCCACAAGTACCTGGGAGGCGCCGCGAGTGCCCGGGCCTGCCCCGCGTGCGGTGTCCCGCTCGTCGCGCCTCCGGGAGGCGACCTCTGAGTCCGTCACCCTGACCTCACGCCGCGCGCTGCAAGCGGCGCTTGTACCGGTCTCCCCAGTCGCGCAGGCCCAGGAGCACCGGCTCCAGCGAGCGGCCGAACGGGGTGAGCTCGTACTCCACGCGGGGCGGCACCTCCGGGTAGACGGTGCGCTTGACGAGCCCGTCCTCCTCCAGCTCGCGAAGCTGGAGCGTGAGCATGCGCTGGCTGCAGTTCGGCAGTCGCTTGCGCAGCTCCCCGAAGCGATGCGTCCCCTTGAGCAACCAGTACAGCACCACGCCCTTCCAGCGCCCACCGATGACGCCGAGGGCGGCCTCCACCGCGCAGTTCGTCTTCGAATCATCGTCGCGCTTGCGAGCCATGGTTCCCTTTTTGTGCGTACTGGCCAAACTTGTGCGTACTTGCGGAGAAATAACCCGAAACGTACGTCTGCACCATGAAGACATGGGAACTGCAGCCGAGGCCGGGGTTCGATGCACTCACGCGGGCCGAGCGCCCGTCACAGAGCGTGGGCTCGCACGAGGTGAAGGTCCGCGTCAGGGCGGTGTCGCTCAACTACCGCGACCTGCTCATCACCCGGGGGGCGGAGAAGAACCTCTCCTCCCCTCGCGTGCCCGTCTCCGACGGCGCCGGCGAGGTGCTGGAGGTGGGTTCGGCCGTCACCCGCTGGAAGGTGGGCGACCCGGTGATGGCCAACTTCTTCCCCCACTGGGTGGACGGAGAGCTGAGCGACGCGCACCACGCCAGCGCGCTCGGCGGCTCGCTCGCCGACGGCATGCTGCGCGAGGAGGTGGTGCTCCCCGAGCACGCCTGGGTGCGCGTCCCGAAGGGGTACTCGTTCGAGGAGGCGGCCACCCTCCCCTGCGCCGGGCTCACCGCGTGGCAGGCGCTGTTCGAGGTCACCTCGCTCCGGCCAGGTGAGACGGTGCTGCTCCAGGGCTCGGGCGGCGTGTCCGTGTTCGCGCTGCAACTGGCGAAGGCCGCGGGCGCGCGGGTGCTGATGACGTCGAGCAGCGCGGACAAGGCGGTGCGGCTGCGCGAATTGGGCGCGGAGGAGGTCATCGACTACCGCGCCGACGCGAAGTGGGGCGAGCGGGCCAAGGCGCTCACCGGCGGCCGGGGCGTGGACCTGGTGGTCGACGTGGGCGGCCAGGCCACCTTCGACCAGTCCTCCGCGGCGCTGCGCTACGGCGGCTCCATGAGCATGCTCGGCGTGCTCACCGGAGCCCGGGGCGAGGTCAACCTGGGCGCGGTGTTCCAGCGGCGGCAGACGGTGCACGGCGTCTACGTGGGCTCGGTCTCCATGTTCGAGCGCTTCGTCGCGGCCCTGGAGCACAACCGCATCAAGCCCGTCATCGACCGCGTGTTCCCCTTCGAGGAGGCCCGCGCCGCCTGGGAGCACCTGGCCAGCGCACAGCACCTGGGCAAGGTCGTGGTGAGCCTCCCATGAACGTCCTCATCGTCTACGCACACCCCGAGCCCCGCTCGCTCAACGGCGCGCTGAAGAACCTGGCGGTGAGCCACCTCACCGGGCTCGGGCACACGGTGCGGGTCTCGGACCTGTACGCGATGGACTGGAAGGCCACCGCCGACGCGGGCGACTTCCTGGCGCACCCCGTGGGGGAGCGGCTGGCCTATGCCCGGGCCTCGAAGGCCGCCTTCGCGGGCGGCACGCAGCGCGCGGACGTGGTGGCCGAGCAGGAGAAGCTGCTCTGGGCCCAGGCCGTCATCTTCCAGTTCCCGCTGTGGTGGTTCTCGATGCCGGCCATCCTGAAGGGCTGGGTCGACCGGGTCTTCGCCTACGGCTTCGCCTATGGCGTGGGCGTGCACGGCGGCGAGCGCTGGGGAGACCGCTACGGCGAGGGCACCCTCACCGGACGCCGCGCCATGCTCTCCGTCACGATTGGCGGACGGGCCCCGCACTACACGGAGCGCGGCGTGAATGGCGCGCTCGACGACCTGCTCTTCCCCATCCAGCACGGCGTCATCTACTACCCCGGCATGGAGGCGCTCCCGCCGTTCAGCCTCTACCTGTCGGACCGGCTCACGCCCGAGGAATGGCCGTCCGTGGAGGAGGCCTACAAGGCTCGGCTGGACGGATTGTTCACGGACGCGCCCATTCCGTTCCGCAGGCAGAACGGCGGGCACTACGACACCCAGCAGGTGTTGAAGCCGGGCCTCGGGCTCGGCGTGGGGGGCACGCGCATCCACCTGCTCCAGCCGGGCGAGCCGGAGCAGCACCGACTCACCTCGACGACGTCCGGATGAACCGCCCGGTCAGTTCACGAGGAAGTCGGCCAGCGACGACACGTCCGATGCGCAGTGGCCACCATAGAGCGGGTGCCACTCGGTCTTGACGCCGCGCTGGCGGGCGAGCTGGGCCAGGCGCTCGGTGCCTTCGTAGTTGCCGTAGGCATCGTAGAGACCACAGGAGAGGTAGAGCTCCGGCGCGCCAGGCCCCGCCTGGGAGAGCAACTCCAGGGGCGAGACGCGGCGCCACTCGGCTTCGTCGGCCACGTACCTGCGCGCCAGCAGCCAGACGCCGAAGACGATCTTCGGATTGGCCCCGGTGCGCTCCATCGAGGCCCGGAGGGTTCCGAGGGAGGAGAACGGCGAGTCGAGATAGACGCCCGGGCAGAGCGCCGCGACCTTCGCGAACCACGTCGGATGCGAGAGGCCCGCGACGAGGACATTGAGGCTGCCCATCGACTCTCCCAGCAGCATCCGCCGCCGGGGGCGACCCACCTTGGCTTCGAGCGCGGGCAGCCGTGACATGAAGTCCTCGAGCAGCCCGCTGTCCTCCTGCTTTCCCTTCGGCGTCAGCAGCCACGTCGGACCGTAGGAGACGGTGACGACGGTGGGCGGCAGGACTCCCGCGGCGTGCCAGCGCGCCTGCAGCATGCCGGTGAAGTAGGTGTCGTCGTTCCAGAGCGTCTCATCGAGCTTGCGTCCATGGTGATGGTAGACGACGTCACCATTGGTGCCCGCCGCGGCGGTGTTGATGCAGTAGCGAAGTGGACCTTCCGAACCGCACACCTGACTCGCGGGCGGGAACGAGGCCTTCTGGTCGCCGCGGCTGCGCGTGAGTTCCGTCCACGCGAACCAGGACACGATGGAGAGCAAGACGACGGGCAGCAGGTATCGAACCCGCCGTCCAGGGCGAGGCATGGGCATGGTTGAGGTATCCGATGGGAGAGGTGCCGTGACGACCGACGCGTGCGGCCCCGCCGAGCCCGGCTAGGCCAGCGCGACCTTCGAGTGGAGGTCGCGCGGCGTCGGCGGCTCCCCGGGCGAGCCGCTCGTCGAGATGTCCCCCTGCCTCAGGGGCCCGGGCAGGAGCCAGAGGCTCAGGAGGTAACCGAGGATCGCGCTGCCGCCGTAGCCCACGACCGGAGTCGGATGGTTGCCGAGCGCGGCGGCGAGCATCGCCGCGAGCCAGGCGGCCCCGAAGGTGAGGCAGGCCGGGCGGAGGTGCGGCTCACACGCCCTGAGGCGCAGCGCTGGGACGAGCAACAGGGCCAGGCCAGCCACGACAGCGCCCCCGGCGAGGGCATGGGCCGCGAAGGAGGAATGGAGGACCTGGTCGACGAAGGGGGTGGCGGGGAGCGTATCGGGGCGCAGCAGCGTCACCACGAACGCCAGGAGGCTGGCCGCGAAGGCCAGGCACGTCAGCCGGGACGCGCGCGTCGCCGTGACGGCCGCCATCGCCGTGGCCATCATGGCCGCCATCGCGCGGTCCGGCTGGAGCGCCATGGCCAGCGCGGCGACGACGATTCCCATCGTCCCGAGCGGAGTGCGCGTCCGGGAGTAGCCGACGAGCATGAGCGGCAGGAGCACGAGGCTCGGCTGGACGACCACACCGCCGAGCCCGACCCAGCGACAGGCCCCCTCGACCCGGAGGCCGAGGAGCGAGGTCGCGAGCAACAGCGCCGAGAAACAGAGAATCAGCGCTCCGGCCCCGCGCTCGACCGACTCCGGGATGCGGCGGAGGAGGGACAGCAGGACCCACCCGATGACGAGCGCGCCCACGTTGCTGCCGAGGTAGCGGACAGGCGCCCCCGCGAGCGTCATGTAGACGAGCCCCAGGGTGACCGCGCCGACCGCGCAGAGCACGCCAACGGGCCCCGGACCGCGCGCCACGCCGAAGCCACCGTCCGCGCGCGACGCACGCACCTCCGCGCTCATCAAAAAGAGGAAGGGCCGCAGCAGGAGCAGGCCGAGGGCTCGCGGCGCCAGCCCGCGGAAGCTCTCCAGCGCGAACCACAGCGCCTGGGTGTCCTCGGGAATCTCCGCGAGCTCCGCCTGGATGGCCCACGCCCAGTCGCGCTGGTGCGGCGGCAGCAGGAACCGCAGGGCCCGGCACAGCAGCTCCGCCACGCGTCGCTGGAACCGGAGGCTCATGACGTCGCCTCGCGGAGGCCACGGCGAGCCACCTTGCCTTCCGGCGGATTGTCGCGCGCGAGCTGGACCCCACCCTGGGTCAGCCGATAGGCGTGCCTCGGAGGCCGTCCGCCCTCCGCCGGCTGCTGCCACTCGGCCTCCAGGTACCCCTGGGCCTCGAGACGAATCAGCAGCGGATAGAGCGTGCCCGACTTCACGTCCGCGAGACGGCACAGCTCATACCCGTGCGACCAGCGCTCGCCGGCCTCCAACAGCGCGGCGAGCACGGCGCGGGCGTGATTCGACAGGGCGCGGGTTCGGGGCATGCCCCTTAAATCTACCTATGTAGATTTAAAGTCAAGGGCCCGAGATGAACGCCGAGAGCCTGTCGATGACTCGCGCGTCCACATGCCCCGGCGTCTGGTATTCGGCGGGGCCAGGCTTGCCGGTGCCCTGGATGAACAGGTGGTTGCTCCCAGGAATCGTCACCACCTCGGCCTGGGGCAGCCCCTTCTTCCAGACGGCGAGGTCCTCCTCGGTGACCTGGTAGTCGCGCTCGCCGCGAAGGATGAGCGGGGGCCGCGCGAGCTTCCGGGCCATCGCGACACCGTCCCGTGAGGCCCAGTCCCGCCAGTAGGCGGCGGGAGCGCCCAGCAGCTTCTTGTCGCCGAGCGTCCCCGCCTTCAGCAGCTCCACGTCCTTCTCGATGCCGGCGATGAACTCCGGGGGCTGCTCGAGGTAGCGCAACTGCGCGAGGATGATGTCCCACGGCGCGCGCCCCGGCGGCGCCAGCAGGACGGCGCCCGAGACGGGGGCCGCGCGGACCGCTATCTCCGGCGCCAGGAGCGCACCCAGGCTGTGCCCCACCACGAAGATGCGCTCCGGGTCGATGTCCGCGCGGGCCTTGAGGGCCTCCACGGCGGCGACGGCGTCCACGACGACCTCGTCATCCATCGAGATGCCCGCCGCGGACTGCCGCGCGTACACCTTCGTCCGTTTGTCGTAGCGCAGGACCGCGATGCCTCGCGAGGAGAGCCCCTCGGCCAGGTCCTTGAACGGCTTGTTGGGCCCCGCCGTCTCATCCCGGTCATGGGGACCGGAGCCATGGACCAGGATGACGCCTGGGAAGGGCCCCTTGCCCGAGGGCAGCGTCAGCGTCCCCTTCAGCTCCCAGGGCGCCTTCCCCACCGACACCTCCTCGCTCCGGAAGGCCGAGGCCTCGACATACGGCGCGACGGACACGGCGGTCGACGGCGCGGCCCGAACGGGGGCCGGGTCCCGCATGACAGGGGCCGCCGCCTGGGGCGCCTGTGACGACGACGAGCTCGCGCAGCCGCCAAACACCATCCAGGTCGTGAGAATCGAACCTCGAAGAACGCGACGCATGTTTCCTCCCCTCACAGAGGCCGCTGGGTGCCTTCGTCATCCGTCGAGCCGCGCTCGAGGCGGCGGGAGATGACGAACGAGTAGATGACCGGAATCACGACCACCACGCCCACGAGCACCATCACGAAGTCCGGCCCGCACCCCATCAACCCCGTGACCACGAGCGCGAGGCCCGCGAGCACGAAGAGCTTCCCGCCCAACCGGTGCGTGCGCAGCCAGACCTCGTCGCTCGCGAGCGTCCAGGGCGTGCGGATGCCGAAGAAGAAGTTCTTGGTGACCTTCCCCATGAAGTTGCCCAGCGTCATGAAGAGCAGGCCCGTCCCCGCGTGGAGCGCGCGCGCCATGGGCACGTCCACGCCCAGCCCCGCCAGCAGCACCAGCCCGTTCACCATGAACAGGAACGCGAGCAGCATCGCCATGACGAACTCGTAGACGGACTGGAACCGCTCCATCCGATAGCCCCGGGGAGAGATGCGCGGCAGCGCGAGCATCACCAGGTACACGCCCGCCATCACCAGCGGCTGCATGAAGGGGCCCCAGGGCTTCGCCGTGTAGCCATCCGCCACGCCCTTCGCGTTCCAGTGCGTGGGGATGGAGTCCGGCAGCCGCTCGTAGAACACCGCCGCCAGCGCGAACGACACGATGACGAGCCCCAGACCCACTGCGTTCGCGCGGCTGATTCGCATCACGGCTCCCCGTTCTTCTTCTCGACCTTGAAGAGGTCCATCAACAGCGCCGCCACGTCCTCGAACACCGTCGTGTTGAGGGAGTAGACGATTTGCTGTCCCCGTCGCTCGCTGCGCACCAGGTCCGCGGCCTTCAACACGTTGAAGTGGTGCGAGAGCGAGCCCTTCGTGATGTCGAACGCCTCCGCCAGCTCACCCGCGCTCTTCGAGCCCCCCTGCAGGAGCTTGAGCACCTTGCGCCGCGTCGGGTCCGAAATCGCCTTGAAGACCTCCTGCGTCCGCATCAGGACCTTTCGAATGTTTGACGAATTTCAAAATAACGATTTCCGAAGTCCTGTCAAGCCGCGGCCGGCCGACGCTCAGGTGGCCGATTCGGCGGAGACGACGGCGACGAGCAGCTCGGACACCTCGCGCATGAACGAGGGGTCCAGCGTGTCGGGCGTGTCCGTGGCGCGGTGGTAGTGGGGATTGCGGAAGTTCGCCGTATCGGTCCAGAGCACCGCCGGGCGGTCGGCCAGCCAGAACGGGACGTGGTCGCTGCGGGCCAGGTCGGGCAGCAACCGGTAGAGCGGTCCCCACGTCTTCGCGCCCATCACCCGCAGCCCCGCCGCCGCGTCCGAGCCGAGGGCCCGGTCCACCGCGCCATTGGAGCGCCCCTTGGCGAGCAGCCCGAGGAAGTCCGGCGAGCGCAGCCCCTTGGGCACCCACGGCAGCGGCAGCGCCTGCGCCACCCCGGAGCGCTCGCGGAAGCCGACCATCTCCAACACGTGCGTCGTCCCCAGCCCGCACGGCAGCGCGGGCACGCCCTGGGTGACGAAGTCGTCGCTGCCCAGGAACCCGTCCTCCTCCGCGTTGAACGCGAGGAAGCCCACGCCCTCCCCCGCACCGCGTAGCACCAGCGTCCTGGCGCACTCGAGCATCACCGCCAGCCCGCTCGCGTTGTCGTCCGCGCCGGGGCAGTCCGGGACGCTGTCGTAGTGGGCCGCCACGAAGGTCACCGTGCGCCCCTTCGCGCTCCGGGGAAGCGCCACCACGTTCCCGTAGCGCCCCTGGAGGTGCACGTCGAGCCCCAGCCGCTCGAACGCCTGCGCCAGTTCATCCCGGACCCAGGCGTTGTTGCGCGCGTTCACGACGAAGTGTCGAGGGATGGCCAGGCGCTCCACCCACCGGAGCAACCGCGCCTCGGCCTCCACGGCCGCCCTGTCGACAGATGCAACCACCGCCTCCGCTGCTCGCTCTCGAATGACCATGATTGATTGACTTACTTAGTAAGCTTATGGTGTAAGTACGTCAAGCCGACATGAAGCAGACGCACAAACGAGAGCCCCTTTCGAGGGAGCGGATCCTCAACGCGGCGCTCGACATCGTCGACCGCGAGGGGCTGGAGGCCATCTCCATGCGTCGGCTGGGTCAGGCGCTGGGCGTGGAGGCGATGTCGCTCTACAACCACGTCCCCAACAAGGCGGCCATCCTCGACGGGCTCTTCGAGACGGTGCTCGCCGAGGTGCCCTCCGCCAAGCGCGGGGGGACCTGGCAGGTGGCGTTGAGGGAGCGGGCCCAGGCGCTGCGCAAGGCCCTGCGCACGCACCCGAACACGCTGCCGCTGTTCGCGACGCGCGCCGCCGTCACGCCCGGGGCCATCGCCCACGTGGAGGCGGTGCTCGACACGCTGCGCACCGCGGGCTTCAGTCCGGACGAGGCGCTCAGCGCGCTCCAGGTGTTGATGGCCTTCGTCGTGGGCCACTCGCTCTCCAGCTACGCGCCCCAGCCCGACGACGCGCAGTCACACCCCGCCTATCAACAGCTCAGCGAGAAGGACTTCCCGCGCGTCCACGAAATCGCGCGCGTGCTGGACAGCCACGACGTGGAGAAGGAGTTCGAGCTGGGCCTGGAGGCGATGATGACCGGGCTGGAGGCGAACCCGGCGCGCCGCAAGCCCGCCCGGAAGTAGGCCCCACCCTCAGGCGCCGATGAGCCCCTGGCCGCAGACGCGCACCGTGTTGCCCGTCACGCCGTGGGCGCCGGGGCTCGACAGGAAGGTGACGAGCTCCGCGACGTCGCGCGGCTGTCCACCCTGGGAGAGGGAGTTGAGCCGGCGGCCCACCTCGCGCGTCATCAGCGGCATCTTCGCCACCATGGCGGTCTCGATGAAGCCCGGGGCCACGGCGTTGGCGCAGATGCCCCGCGCGGCGAGCCGGGGCGCGAGCGCCGCCACGTAGCCGATGAGCGCCGCCTTGCTCGTCGCGTAGTTGGTCTGGCCGAAGTTGCCGGACACACCGCTGATGGAGGACAGGTACACCAGCCGTCCCTCGTCGCGCAGCGCGCCGGTGCCGAGCAGCGCCTCGTCGATCGCCACGATGGCCGCGAGGTTGACGGTGAGCACCTGCTCCCACTGCTCGGGCGTCATCTTCGCGAGCGTGCGGTCGCGGGTGATGCCCGCGTTGTGCACGACGATGTCCACCCCGCCCGAGCC
>NZ_SRLW01000321.1:0-11366 GCF_006518215.1 Myxococcus sp. AB025B | reverse complement strand
CCTGGGGAGGGGTGTCGCGAAGTGGAGGTCGGCGCCACAACCGCGTAAACAGGGGCGTTACAGGGAGGGGTAGGTGCCGATGAAGACGTTCCTCGTGGTCAACCCGCGCAGCGCGAATGGTCAGACTGGAAAGCGCTGGGTGGAGATTGCCGCGCAGGTGGGAAGGGTGCTCGGCGACTTCGGGCATGGCTTCACCCAGGGCGGGATGGACGCCGCGCGCATCACCCGCGAGGCCATCGACCAGGGCTACGAGTGCATCGTCGCCGTGGGCGGTGACGGCACCCTCAATGAAGTGACGAACGGCTTCTTCCGCGACGGCAAGGCCATCAACCCGAACGCCGCCCTCGGCCTCATCCCCCGTGGCACCGGCGGCGACTTCCGCCGCACCTTCGGCTGGGGCCTGGACCTCGAGTCCTCCCTGGAGCGCCTGCGCACCGACACGACGGAGCCGTTCGACGTGGGCCGGCTCGACTTCATCGACAACGAGGGCAAGCCCGCGACGCGCTACTTCGCGAACATCGCCTCGTTCGGCGTCAGCGCGGTGGTGGCCCGCGAGGTGAACAGCGGCAGCAAGGCGCTCGGCGGCAACTTCAGCTTCGTCTGGGGCACGCTGAAGGGCCTGGTGAAGTACACCGAGCGCAAGGTGAAGCTGTCGACGGACGGCGGCCCCGCGGAGACGCTCGATGTCACCGCCGTGGCCGTGGCCAATGGCCGCTACTTCGGCAGCGGCATGTTCGTCGCGCCCGACGCCGTCACCCATGACGGCGCCTTCGACATCACCATCTGGTCCGGCTATGGCCTGAGCGACTTCCTGCTCAAGTCGAAGGGCGTCTACAACGGCTCCCACGTCACCTGGAAGGGCACGCGCCGGCTGCGCTGCCAGTCCGTGCATGCCGAGCCCGTCGACGAGCAGGAGGTGTTCCTCGACGTCGATGGCGAGACGCCGGGCCGCCTGCCCGCGACGTTCACGCTCCTGCCCTCGGCCATCCGCATCAAGGTGTAGCCGGAGCCGTGGCGACGTTGGCGCGGGACTTGGGCGCGAACTTCTTCAGGTAGTACCGCTCCCACAGCTTGAGCCCGGTGACGCCCACCACGGTGGGCCCGAGGAACACCGCGAGCTGCATGCCGTTGATGCCCAGGTGCCGTGCGTTGACGACCAGCACCGCTGTCAGCGTCGCGATGCCCGAGCCCACCATGGCGCCCATGTGCTCGAACCACCAGTGCATGCGCGTCTGGGGCGGGCGCAGCCAGTAGCGGAGCGACGACGCTCCCAGGATGATGCCCACGAGTGAGAAGCCCCAGAGCAGCGGCATGCTCACCATGAATCCCCACGCCGCCGTGAACAGGCCGAGCACGAGCGTCAGCGCGGACATCCCCAGGTCATAGGGATTGCGGTTCGCTGTCGTCCTCGCGCGGGTGCGCAGCACGCGCACGCCCATGGACGCGGACGTGCCGCTCAGGACGCTGATGTAGATGAAGAACAGGGCCGCGGAGCGCTGTGCCGGATCGTACAGGAACCGCCAGCCCGAGAGGAGAAAGCCCGTGATGGCCACGGCGGCCATCGCCGCCACGTAGACCCAGCCCACGCGTTTGTGGAGCGTGCCGCCCTTGCGAGCGACCAGGGGCAGCCAGAGCGCGGTGAACCCGATGACCCCCGCGGTGATGTGGAGCGTGCGAGTCAGGGCATAGAAAGACATGCGAGCCTCCCGTGTGCTGCGAGACGAGGCCAAGGTACGGGAGCGCTCCAGGGCCCACATCTGCGGGAAGTCACACGGGCGTCCTGTGACTTCCGGCACATGTCCACCTGGAAGGGGAGGACCTATGCTGCCCCTCCATGGCTTCGAGGCACCACACGCGCAAGTCGGCATCGGTCCACCGGTTGTTGCTCGTGGCCGGGCTGCTGACGTGGGCGGTGGTGGGCTCCTCCTACAGCGAGGAGATTCTCCGGCGCCCCTCGGTGCTCACCTCGCCGCGCATCCTGGCGTGGTTCCTGGGGTTCCTCGCGTTCGGCGTGGGGTACTGGAGGAGTGCCCGCTCTCGGGGGCAGGGCGGTCCGGTGCTGATGGCCGTGCAGACCGTGGCGGCGCTCGTCGTCATCGCCACGGGAGGCACGGGCGTGGAGGGCGCGCTGCTCGCCATCATCGCGGGACAGGCTCCCGAGATGATGTCCCAGCGTCGCGCGATGGTCTGGGTCCTCGCGCAGTCGGTGGCGATGCTGGGCGTCTTCCTCGTCATCTACCCGCTGGAGCGCGCGCTGCTCCAGACGCTCATCTTCGTCGGCTTCCAGGGCTTCACGCTGGGCTCGGCCGTCGTCATGGTCCGTGAAGCCAAGGCCCGCGCCGAGCTGGCCCGGCTCAACGTGGAGCTCCAGGCCACGCAGGTGCTGCTCGCCGCGCGGGAGCGGGAAGGGGAGCGGCTGCGCATCGCGCGGGAGCTGCACGACTCCTTGGGACATCACCTCACCGCGCTGTCGCTGAACCTGGAGGCCGCCGTGCATACGGTGAAGGACCCGGCCTCGGTCGCGCATCTGCGCCGTGCCCGCGAGGCCTCGCGCACGCTGCTCTCGGAGGTCCGGCAGTCGGTGTCCGCGTTGAGGGAGTCACCCGAGCCGTTGCTCGCCACGCTTCGCGAGCTCGCGCGAAGCACTCCAGGGCTCACCGTGCATCTGGATGTGCCGGAGACGCTGGCGCTCGATTCGCCGGAGGCGACCCACTCGCTCATCCGCTGCGTGCAGGAGGTCCTCACGAACACGCTGCGCCATGCGCGAGCGACGCAGCTCTGGGTGCGCATCGCTCCCGAGGAGGACGGCGGGGTCCGCGTCTCCACGCGGGATGATGGGCATGGCGCTCGTGCTCCGACTCCGGGCGCGGGTCTCACGGGGATGCGCGAGCGCTTCAGTCGACTGGGCGGCCGCGTGGAGTGGCGCGCGGAGGAAGGGCAGGGATGGGAGCTGAGCGCATGGTTGCCCGCGGCGCGCGGCACGGAGCTCTCGTGAGGCGCGTGCAGCCAATGGCGTCCTGTGACTCGAGGGCCCGCGGATGATTCGTCTCGTCCTGGTAGATGACCACGCACTGGTGCGCCAGGGGCTGCGCAGCCTGCTGGACCTGACTCCAGACCTCCGTGTCGTGGGCGAGGCGGTGGACGGTGAGGATGCGCTGGCGAAGGTGGCCGAGCTGAACCCGGACGTCGTGCTGATGGACGTGCGCATGCCGCGCATGACGGGGCTCGAAGCACTCAGGCGCCTGCGCCAGGAACCGGTGAACCGGCGCGTGGTGCTGCTCACCACCTTCGACGAGGACGCCGCCATCGTCGAGGCGCTGCGCGCGGGCGTGCAGGGCTTCCTGCTCAAGGACGTCTCGCTGGAGGAGCTCGCGGACGCCATCCGCCGCGTCCACGCTGGCGAGACGCTGCTGCCGCCCGGAGTCGCCGAGCGTGTCGCGCGTGGACTCGTGGACCTGGGCCGCGACTTCCCGCACGCGGAGCTGCCCGAGGGCCTCACGCGCCGCGAGGTCGAGGTGCTCCGCCTCATCGCCCGGGGACTGAGCAACCGCGAGATTGCCCAGGCGCTCGGGACTGCGGAGGGGACCGTCAAGAACCAGACCTCCAGCATCTTGTCGAAGCTCGGCGTCCGCGACAGGACGCGCGCGGTGCTCCGGGCCATGGAGCTCGGCTGCCTGTAGGACGGACATCCCCCTTGGGGAGTCCCTAGGTTCTGAGGCAACCTCCTGAATCCCGTGGAGTCCGGCGTTATGTGCGCTGGACGTGCGGCCCGCCGTCGCGGGGCCACGGGACGCAGGACGTAGGAGACGCCGATGGCCCCTCAGCGTGGACCTTCCCAGCTCGACCTCTTCACCGGCGCGCCCGCCGAGGCACCCGCGCGCGCCCGGAGTCGGAGCCAGCCGGTGGAGCCCGCGCCGGTACAGGACTCGCTCGCGTCCCTCGGTCAGCAGCTCCCCACCGGCGTCTTCCTGGGCACCTCGTCGTGGACGTTCCCCGGCTGGTCCGGCCTCGTCTACGACCACGAGGCCTCCGCGTCGCAGCTCGCGCGCGAGGGCCTGTCCGCGTACGCGCGTCACCCCGTGCTGCGCACCGTCGGCATCGACCGGACCTTCTACGGCCCCATCTCCGCCGAGGCCTTCGCCGAGTACGCCGTGCAGGTGCCCGCCGACTTCCGCTTCCTCGTGAAGGCGCACGAGGTCTGCACCCTGGCCCGCTTCCCCGTGCACGAGCGCTATGGCGCGCACCGAGGCCAGCTCAACGAGCGCTTCCTCCACGCCGCCTACGCCGAGGAGCACGTGGTGCGCCCCTTCGTCGAAGGCCTGGGCGACAAGGGCGGCCCGCTCGTCT
The DNA here is from genome assembly GCF_006518215.1 of Myxococcus sp. AB025B. NCBI lineage: Bacteria > Pseudomonadati > Myxococcota > Myxococcia > Myxococcales > Myxococcaceae > Myxococcus > Myxococcus sp. AB025B. The sequence goes on along the minus strand of NZ_SRLW01000321.1, from coordinate 7,019 downwards.
TCCAGTTCCCACCGCAGGACCCGCAGGGGCTCGGAGGCGCCGCGCGCTTCGTCGAGCGCCTCCATGCGTTCCTCTCCGCGCTCCCCAAGGGCCCGCTCTACGCGGTGGAGGTCCGCAACGAGGAACTCTTGACGGAGGGCTTCGCGCAGGCCCTGGCGGACGTGGGCGCCTGTCCCGTGCTCGCGGTCTGGGCCCACATGCCCTCCATGGGCATCCAGGCGAAGCGAACCCGCGCGCTCGACGCCCGCGCGCTGGTGGTGCGGTGGATGCTGCCGCCGAACCTCGGCTACGAGGAGGCCCGCGCCCGCTACGCGCCCTTCAACCGGCTGGTGGACGAGGACGTGCCCACCCGGGACTTGCTGGCGCGCGCGTGTCTGGCGGCGCTTCGTCGCGAGCGACCCGTCTTCGTCACCATCAACAACAAGGCCGAGGGGAGCGCGCCACTGTCCGCCATCAAACTGGCGGAGCGTATCGTCACAGGTACGACCAAGGAGGGGGACCAGCGAAGCGTCGCCTCATGAACGGGGGCTTGCCACCGAGCACGGCTCTTGCTTACCTCATCAAGCATGAAGTCGGTCCTGCTCGCGGCACTGATGGTCCAGATGACGACAGCCGGTGGCGCTGGCGCGCGGGAGAAGCGCGCGGACGCACACCGCAGCGTGGCCGAGGACGAGGACGTTTCCAGGCACCTGTCGGCCCTGAAGAACGAGCTGTCCTCCGTGTCGGCGCAGTTCAACGCCGCTCGGGAGCGACGCAGGCTGGAGGCCGAGCAGAAGAAGCGAGAGTCAGGAGAGTGGACGAATGAGCCCGCGTCGCCTGCCCCCGCTGCCAGCAAACGAGCCCTCGCTCCCGCCGGAGGGGCCGGAACCCCCGCCCCCTGACGACGAGGTCGTCGAGCTGCCCATCGACGGCACCCTCGACCTGCATTTCTTTCAGCCTCGCGAGGTGAAGCCCCTCGTCATCGAGTACCTCTGGGCCTGCCGCCAGAAGGGCCTGCTCGATGTGCGCATCATCCACGGCAAGGGCACCGGCGCGCTGCGTCGCACGGTGCATTCACTGCTGCCGAAGCTGGAGGAGGTGGAGTCGTTCCGCCCCGCCTCCGAGTCCGACGGAGGCTGGGGCGCGACCTGGGTGCGGCTCAAGCCGCTGGAGGCTCAGGACAGCCAGAAGTAGGCGGAGGCGATGAGCGCGCGCTTCTCCGTGACCTTCGCCTTCTGGGCGAGCTCGGCGAGCTGACGGTCCTTGGAGGCGTAGCGCTTCTCCTCCTCGTTGCGCAGCGAGGACAGCTTGCGGCGGTACTCGCGCTCCATCCGGTCCGAGTTCGCCCGGGCCTTGGCGCGCTCCGCGACGTCCTCCACCGTGGTGACCTGCTTGCGCGCGTCGATCCACTGCTGGCGCGCCGCCTCCACGCCCTCGCGGGACTCCATGAGGCAGTCCTCGACGTAGCGGTCCGCGCGCTCCTTGGCCTTGTCCAGCTCCAGCGCGTTGCGGCGCTCGGCGGCGCGGACGATTTCGTCCTTCGCGGCCACCAGCGCCTGCTCCTGCATGAGCTGCACGGACACCGGCGCGGGCTGGCGGCGCTTCTCGTCCTTGGCGGACAGCTTCACGAAGTGCGCGCCGTCCTGGAGGGGCAGGGCGCGGAAGTTGCCCTCGCGGTCCTTCACCAGCACCAGGTGGACCAGCTTCTCCTCGGGCTTGAGGCCCGTCGTCTCGAACTTGTAGACGAACCACCAGCCCTCGCTGCCGGCCAGCCGCGCCAGTCGCGACGGGAGCCCCGAGGCGTCGAGCTGCAGGTAGCTGACCGCGTCCTGCTTGCGCTCCTTGACGGCGTAGGCGGCCTTGGCGATCTCCAGCCGACCGGAGGTGCGGCTGCCCAGCACGGAGCTGGTGAGCGCGCGCGCCTCCTGCTGCCGCTTGGCGAGGGCCTCCTTGGTCTGCTCGCCCTGGCCGCGCAGGCGGCGGCGCACGTCACCGTCGAAGCGCTCCAGCACCACCGAGCGCATCTCCGTCATGCGCTTGCTGATGCGCGACTCCATCTCCGCGCGCAGCTTGTCGAAGGCGGCGTTGATGTCCTCCACCTTCCGGCAGCCCTGGTAGATGTCGAGGATGCGGCGCTCGAAGTCGACGCCGCTCTCCAGCGCGCCCAGGATTTCGTCGGAGGCGCCGAAGACGCCGTCGAAGAGGTTGAGCTTCTTCTCCAACAGCTCGAACAGGCGCGCGTCCGCCGCGTTCGCGCGGTTGAGGAAGTTGATGACCAGCACATCCCGCTGCTGCCCGTACCGGTGGCACCGGCCGATGCGCTGCTCCACCCGCTGCGGGTTCCAGGGCAGGTCGTAGTTCACCACCAGGTTGCAGAACTGGAGGTTCAGGCCCTCGGCGCCGGCCTCCGTGCAGATGAGGATCTGCGTCTTGTTGCGGAACTCATCCACCAGCGCGCGCCGCTCCTCGGGCGTGCCGGCCATGTCCCCGGACAACAGCGAAATCTTGCCCCGGTAGCCGTTGTCCGACAGCAGGTTGAACAGGTACTGCTGCGTGCGCTTGGACTCGGTGAAGATGAGCGCCTTCTCCGGCCAGCCGTGCGCGCGCATCACCCCGAAGGTGCGGTCCAGGCCCCGCTTGAGGGCCTCGCCCTTGGCGTTGACCTTGATGGAGTCCGCCAGGTCCGCGTACTGCCGCAGCTCCCAGACCTCCTGCTCCAGCACGCGGATGTTGGGCGCCTTGGCCGGATCATCCGACCACTCCTCGCCCTCCTCGACGTACTGCTTGGCCTCCTCCGGCTCGAACATCGCCAGGGCCTGCTGCCCCAGCTTCGCCGCCTGCAGGCGCTTCTCCAGGTTGTCCGACAGCCGCCGCAGCGTGGGCGCGATGGCGTACGTGGAGGACGCCAGCAGCTTGCGGTAGCACAGCGTCAGGAGCGTCTTCTTGCCGGGTTCAATCGCCGCGGCCTCCGAGCGCTGCAGGTACTCGCTGACCTTCTCGTAGAGGTCGTGCTCCTCGGGCGAGGGCGTGAAGTCCTCCACGATGGAGCGGCGGTTGGTGTACCGGACGTACTCGCGCACCTGCCGGCGCAGGGTGCGCTGCACCACGGGCGCCAGCCGCTCCTTGAGCTCGCACGCGGCGGCCTCGGACATGCCGCCGCCCTCGTCCACGCGGTAGCGGCTGCGGAAGGCGTGCTCGGGGCCGAGGATCTGCTCGTCGAGCAGCGACATCAGCCCGAACAGCTCCATCAGGTCGTTCTGGAGCGGGGTGGCGGTGAGCAGCAGCTTGGGCTTGCCCGCCAGGGACGCCTTGAGCGCCTGGCCCATCTTGTTGTTGGCGCGGTGGGCGTTGCGCAGGCGGTGGGCCTCGTCGATGACGATGAGGTCCCACGGGATTTCGGACGTCAGGTGCGCCTTGTTGGCCGCGAACGGGTGCGAGCAGATGACGGGGAAGGGCTGGTCGAAGCAGTTGCCGGTGGCGCGCACGGTGCGGCCGTCCACGAGCACGCTGTCCAGGTCGAACTTCTCGCGCAGCTCGCTGTTCCACTGCGCGCGCAGCGTGGCCGGCGCGAGGATGAGGATGCGCGTCTTCCCCTCGGCCATCAGCTGGGCGATGACGAGCCCCGCTTCAATCGTCTTCCCCAGGCCCACCTCGTCGCCCAGCATGCAGCCGCCGCGCGACAGCGAGTCGAGCGCGAACATGGCGCCCTCGACCTGATGCGGGTTGAGGTCCACCTTCGCTTCCGACAACGCGCCCGCCAGGCGCTGCTGCGTGTCACCACTGCGCGCCAGCAGCTCCTCGGCCAGCAGGCGCTCGTGGAAGTGCGTCAGCGACTGGACCGGCTCGGTGGGCTCCGCCCGGGCGGCGATGGCCGCCGCATCCGCCTCGACTTCCAACCTCAATCCCCTCGCGACCTCCGCCAAGACCGTCTCCATCCGTGCTGTTTCAGGGGGCCCGCCGATGCGGCGGGCGAGAGAGACGCGCCATTTTGTTGACGAAGGCCCTCATGTAAAGGGGGTCGTGTCCGAGGCCGAAAAATCGGCCTCCGCGCGATTGGCATGCTTCTTCGCGAGCGACGCGCGCGCGCACCGTATGTGCACGTCACACGAACTTTCCGCTGGACATATTCGCGAGGCCTACAGCAGTCCGCGCGACTTGACGTCCAGGTACACGTTGAGCGCGGCGGCGCCGAAGCCCTGGGCCGGCGCGCGCACTACCAACGCCCCCGCGTCGCGAAGCGTGGTGGCGGTGCGGCGGAACTCGGCTTCCAGCCGCGTGGCGGCCTGTCGCGCGTAGGCGTCCTGGGCCGCGTCGGGCACGCGGGTGGCCGCGTCGCGCACGTCCTCGTCCAGCAGCGAGGCCACCACGGGCAGGTGCCGAGGACGCAAGGCGAGCGTGCGGGTGAGCAGGCCCGCGGAGGCGTCCGGATCCACCAGGTCCGTGAAGAGCACCACGAGCGTGCGGCGCGTCTGGCGGGCGAAGGCGAAGTCGTAGGCCCGGCCGTAGTCGCTCTCCTCGAGCGCGGCCTCGGCGCGGTAGAGCGACTCGGTGATGAGGCGCAGGTGCTCGTGGCCCTTGCGAGGAGGCAGGTACGTGAGCACGTCGCTGGCGAACGACATGACCCCCACCACGTCTCCGGCGTCCAGGCCCACGCGCGCCAGCCGCAGCGCCGCGTCCACCGCGTGGTCCAGCTTGCGCCGGCCGCGCACCTTGCCGGCCATGTGACGGCCGCAGTCCAGCAGCAGCAACATGGGCTGGTGTCGCTCGGGCTGCCACGTGCGCACCAGGGTGTTGGCGTGACGGGCGGAGGCCTTCCAGTCGATGTGCCGGTAGTCGTCGCCGGGGCGGTACTCGCGCAGCGACTCGAACTCGCGTCCCTCCGCGGCGCGGCGGCGCAGGGTGCGCTCGGAGGGAGCGTCCGAGGCGCGCGCCAGGCTCAGCGCCTCGCGTGAGAGCGCGGTGAGGTCCGGATAGATCTTCACCGCCTGCTCCGCCCTCACGCGCACCTGCCGCGCGCACAGGCCGAGCGGGCCGGGCAGCCGCAGGTGCACGTCGCCGAAGCGTGCGTCTCCGCGAGACGGTGGGGTGACGAAGTACGTCATCCTCGGGGCGGGCTCGCCGGCGGCGCCTCGGGGCGGCAGCACGACGGACTGGCGGTGGTCGTGGCTCGCGACGACCAGGGGCGGCTCGTCGCGCACCTCCACGCGCAGGGGCGAGGTGCCCGTGTCATGGCGCTCGAGGGCCAGGTGCACGGGGTTGCGCGTGCCGGAGGAGAGGATGGGCTCGACGACGCGTGTGACGGTGACGTCGCCCTCGCGAGGCGCGCGCAGGAAGTCCACGGCGCACAGCGCGAGCACCGCCACGTCCACGGCCAGCGCGAACCACCCGAAGGTGGGGCTCGCCACCGAGAGGGCGGCGGGGACGAGCGCCACGGCGAGCAGCGCCACGGCGAGGCCCGTGGGGACCGGGCGGCCCAGGCTCACCGGGGGACCCGGACCCGCTCGAGCGTCTGCTTCAGCACGTCGTCGGAGGTGAGTCCCTCCACCTCGGCCTCGGCCTTGAGCAGCAGGCGGTGGTTGAGGACGCTGCCGGCCACGCCCTTGACGTCATCGGGGGTGACGAAGTCGTTGCCCATCAGCGCCGCGCGGGCCTTGGCCGCGGCGAGCAGCGCCTGCGCCGCGCGGGGGCTCGCGCCCAGGCGCACGCGGGGGGTGGCGCGCGTGTCGCGCACCACGGCGACCACGTACTGGAGGATGGAGTCGTCGCAGGTGACGCGGGCCGCGCGGGCCTGCAGCTCCAGCAGGGTGGGGGCGTCCAGCACGCGCTCGACGGAGGGCACGCGGCCCTCGCGCTGGTGGAAGGCGCGCAGCATGGTCGTCTCCGCGTCCGAGTCCGGGTAGCCCACGCGCACGCGCATGAGGAAGCGGTCCAGCTGCGCCTCGGGCAGGGGATAGGTGCCCTCGAGCTCCAGCGGGTTCTGCGTGGCGACGACGAAGAAGTGCGGCGGCAGCGCGTGGGTGACGCCGTCGATGGTGACCTGGCGCTCCTCCATGGCCTCCAGGAGCGCGGCCTGGGCCTTGGGCGGCGTGCGGTTGATTTCGTCCGCCACCAGGACCTCCGTGAAGATGGGGCCCTTCACCAGCCGGAAGGCGTTGTCCTGTGGCTGGAAGACGTTGGTGCCGAGGATGTCCGCGGGCATCAGGTCCGGGGTGAACTGGATGCGCGTGAAGAGCAGCCCCAGCGCGCCCGCCATGCTGCGCGCGGTGAGCGTCTTGGCCACGCCGGGCACGCCCTCCAGCAGCACGTGTCCTCGCGCGAGGAAGGCCGTCACCAGGTCCGCGAGCACGCGGGGCTGACCGAAGACGGTGCCGCCGAGCGCGGCGGTGAGGCGGGACAGGGGCGTGGCGTCGGACATGGTGCGCTGGACGGTAGAACGGCCGCGCGCGGCGCGGCACCACTTTCGTGGCGTCCGGGCCGCGCGGGCGGGAAGGGGCGTCAGTCCTGACGGCCCTTGAGTCCCAGGAACGCGCCGATGAGCGCGCCCACCGAGCCCAGGATGCCGATGAAGACGCCGAAGCTGGGCGACGAGTTCATCATCTCCGAGTTGCCCACGGGGCTGGGCACCAGCGCCGTGTCCGAGGACACCTTGATGAACACGATGCACCAGATGAGGCACAGGAACGTGGTCAACAGCTGCGCCATCCACGGCACCACGGGGTTGAGCTTGGGGAAGGTGGCGCGCACGCGCACGCCGATGGCGCCCATCGTCAGCAGCGCGAGCAGGAACGCGCCGAAGCCCAGGCTCATCAAGCCCAGCGCGTCACCGTCCGCCGCCGTCTCCTTCCACGGCACGAAGCACGACAGGACCACGAGCCCCGCGCTGTAGAAGGCAATCTTGTCGCCGGCGCTCATCGCGCCCAGCAGGTCCTTCGCGTCCTGGATGAGCTCGTCCGGGTCGGCGATGGCGCTGTTGTTCTCCTCGTCCTCGTCGCGCGCGCCTCGGGCCCACGGGTCGGGCCCGGTGGCGGCGGGCGCGGGGG
>NZ_SRLW01000320.1:0-11377 GCF_006518215.1 Myxococcus sp. AB025B | reverse complement strand
GCACCAAGGGGGCCATGGAGTTGCGGTCCGCCGAGTCCGCAGGGTAGGAGTCCTCCTGTCTCGGCCCTCTCTCTTTGGCCGGTTTTGACGGGACCCTCTTTGGCCGGTTTTCACCTGACCATTGAGGGAAGCCCTTCGTCCGCTTCGCCACCTCAACGGTGCGCTCCAGCAGCCGGCGGTCCATCTCGGTCGCGATGAGTCGCTCCCTGAATTGCTGCAGCCCGCCCTGGGAGAAGGCGGGCTCGTCCTCGTCCGCGCCGAGTCGGTCCAACACCATCCGCCACCGGCTGTCAGTGCCCGACAGGCACACGGCTTCGGCGTCCGATGCCTGCGTGTAGGCCTGCACCAACAGCGCCATGCACATCATCGCGGGCGGCTGCGGCTCTTGTCCCTGGCCCGTCTGTCGGTACATCGCTTCGAGCTCGTCCTGAAAGGCATCGTCGAACAACTCGTGCCGATGCTCGCGCAGGAAGACGAAAAGCTTCCTGCTCTTCCCCGCCAGCTTCAGCAGGCGCTGCTCCCGTGCGCTCTGCTCCACAGCCGGCTTCCAGCGTTCCATGCGCCACCTCCGAAGGTGGCGACCTGATCACGCGACCACAGCCCGAGTCGATCCCCTACCGCCTGCCTGCTCCCTCGCCGTAACCTGATCGGCGCTCTAGATGTGCCCGAACAATTGTGGGCTGAGGCGATTCACCCAGAGTATTTGAAGGCGATGGATTTTCAGGAGCAGGTTGGTGAATTGCTTGGCCGGCCAGTATCTCTTGAGCTGCTTGATGGAGTGTCGCGACGGCTTGCTGTTGATGCTATTGCGCAGTTGCTTTCGAGGGGAATGTCGCCTGAGCAGTCGTTTGCTCATTTTAATTCAATATTGACGTTCTACGGAGAGAAGCCTGTCTCCCGCCGTTTCTTTGAGCGGTTCTTGGGGTCGGGTGCATTTGCAAATATAGGCGCGCTCAAAGGCAAGGTTCAGGAGTTTCAGAAGATAGCGATTCGGATTTACGGGAGTTTTCGACAGGCATTTAAGACGTTGAGGGAGTGTGATGATATTGGTGGTGAGTTGGCGCCACTAAAGGAGGTGGATGAGAGTCAGTTTACGCAGCGACGAGCGTTTACTTCGATATCTGAAATCTCACCAGATCGCTTAGATGATCTTGGCTATATTTCGGTTGAAAAGGTGCGGAAGCAGAGTCGGGAACGGCAAGAGTTATCCTCTAAGTTAACTGAACTGGCTTCGGGGTTGAGGGCAAACCCGAAAGCTGGTCTTGCTGGGGTGTCCGACAAGCGAATTAGCCGCATACAGACGCTGTTGCGGAAATTCGACTCTCAGATCAAGATTGAAACGACGCTGTTTGGAACGACTGACCCAGAAGCGCTTGAGCGGGAGGCTAAAAGGGTAGCTCCTGAAGATCAGGAACTGGCCAGGATAGAAGAGACCCAGAATCTGGGGCTGAAGAATCTGGCGGCATATCTGACCGAACCGTACATGGATGTCTACGTTGCTACGTCGATGCGTGAACGCGCAGACTTTATTTCGGTCAATAGTTTCGTGAAGTCCCTTTTCTCGGATCCAGAAGTGGCTCACCTGTACTTGAGATACTTCAATCCGACTCAGTCGTGGATATCGGATCGAGTTGCCAAGGGGCTTGTTGAGGCGTTGGTGCTAAAGCGAGCTCGAATGACAGTGTATATGGCACAGAAAGGGGATACCTTCGGAAAAGACAGCGAAGCCTCGGTGGCGCTGGGACAAGGGAAACCGGTCGTTGTGTATGTGCCACGCCTTTTTGATGATGCAGCGAACATTAATTCTGAAGCACTGATGCAGATGGGGGACCAAGAGCTTCAGAAGCTGAGGCAAAGTCTTGAGATAGAGGATGAGGAGGGGATTGATCGACAGACTGAGGTCTCTCAGATTTTGGTGAAGAAGTTGTCAGCGCTTTCGGGGGGCGACGTTGCGAGAATAGCAGAGGCGCATTGGGCGGATTTTGATTTGTATGGCGAGATCGACGGCTTGGTTGAAGGGGTCAGAGAGCCTGTTCGGCTGTATTTGGAGAGCCTGACTCGTCGTCCTGCATCTAGTCCTCGTCCCGTGCCGTCTGACGTCGTCAAACGAGCGCTCATTGAGCGGCTAGTTCATGTTGGGCTTTTTTTTGAGAGACGAGCGAAGACATTTCGAGAGGTGCATCCTCTGGCCTTGCAGGTGATCCTTAGTAGCGGTGTTCTGAATGGCATTCTGGTGGCTCGCTCTCCTGCCGCTTGTGCAAAGGTTATGCATGGCCTTCTGGTTAATAAGATTGAGACGGAGCTTGTTTGCGATAGCGAAAACTACAAGCTGGTCGAGGTGGGGACGCGCAGTACATTGCGCGTGATTTCGAAGCATCGTCTGCTAACGAATGCGTTCTGGACTCAGTATTTTGATGGGTAGAGTGGGAGGCCCGTGTCTTCGAGACGACGCCAAAGGGCCTGTGGAACTCGCTGCGCTCCATCTCCGTGCCCACGCTCATCGTTCGCGGGGCGCGCACGCTGGCCGCCTCGGCCTTCGCCAAGGCCCGGCGGGTCATCCCGGGTGTCCGCCTGGAGGAGGCTCCCGGCGGGCACCTGTTCCCGTTGGAGGACCCGGCGGACTGTGCCCGGCGCATCCTCGCGTTCCTGGACTCACTCGAGGCTCCTGGCGAGCCGCTGCGTCAGGCGCGTTAGGGGGCGGTGTCGTCCGCCACGGGCGTCGGGAGCGCGTCGGGCGACTCCGAGGGCTGCTGGGCCTCGAGTTGGAGGAGCGCCTCGAAGGCCGCGGCCTTGGGGCTGGTGGTGGTGCTCTTGACGACGTGCTGCCAGGCGCCACCCGGGAGGCGGTGTGCGTAGCCGCCCCAGAGCAGCTTGCCCTGGAGCCCGACGAAGACCTCGTCCTTCTCGAAGCGCTGGTCGGCGGTCCGCTGCATCAACTCGAGGAGCTTCACGCGGTCCGGGTTGCTCACCTTCTTGAGGTGGGTGGAGCGCGCGGTGATGACCCTGATGCCCTGGTCCTTCACGGCCGCGGAGGCGGCGGTGACGGACATGGACGTGTGGCCCGCATCCTCGAACGCGGACTGAAGCGCCTCTTGGAGGGCGAGGTCCTCGGCCTGGGCGTGGAAGCGCTGGTCGAAGCCGTGGCGCTCTTCCTGGACCTCCGTGCCGTCCTGCGTGCCGGTGACGGCGGAGGTCACCGCGCCGACCACGGGGAAGCCCACGCAGCAGAAGAGCAGGGCGCCGAGGGGGAAGAGACCTCCCAGGCGGTGCAGCACGGGCTTCGTCGGCACGTGGCCGATGGACTGCTCCGGCACCTCCGAGTGCAGGTTGCAGCGGGAGCAGGCGAGGACGTACTTCGTCCTCAGGGAGAAGAGCGGGAACCAGAAGACGTGGGCGACGCTGTAGTGCCGCTGGAGTCGGTGGGTCGTCTCCCGCTGGCAATCCCGGCAGAGGGCGGGCCGCTCCCCGAGTTCCTGCTGCTTCGCCGAGCTTCCATAGATGATGAACATGCCTGACTCCGCTCGGGGTGGAGTCCGTCCCATACCGCGACGTTGATACAAGCGTCCACCGTGACACTCTGTCTCGGAGACCCCTCGCTCCCGTGACAGCCTGTTCGGGCGAGAGGTCCCGGACCGCGCGGTGATTCCGCGCGGGTCCCTCTGAAGGCCGGGAGGTGGAGCCCTCCTGGCCTCGTGCTTGCTCAGTCCCTGCTTCACCCCTGGAGGGGAGGAGGTCGGGCCCGATGAGACATTGGTTGGAGCGGCACTCGTGGTGGTTGCATGGCGCATTCATCCTCGCGGTCGCGTTCCTGCTGTCGCGCATCGTCCACGTGTTCACCGAGTTTCATCTCAGCGCGCCTGTTCCTGGCTGGGAGGCGTCGAGCGCTCGCCCCATCCGGGTTACTCCAGGGGCGGCACGCGCACCGCTGAGTGAGGACACGCTGTCGAGGCTGCTGGGAGTGGCCCTGCCGACGCCCGGTGTCCCCGGGGGAGATGCAGGCCCGCCGCCTGGCGCACGGCGCGCGAGGCTGGTGGGGACGTTGATGTCACGCGAGGCGCACTGGTCGCTCGCGTCGGTGGAGGACCTGGAGAGTCGGCGGGTGCGCAGCCTGCGCGTGGGCGATGTGCTCCAGGACTCGGAGGTCGTCGCCATCGAGCGTGAGCGCGTCATCGTCACGGTCCAGGGGCGACGCGAGGTCATCGACCGGGGAGGCCCCTCGGGCGCCGCTTCGCCGATGCCGCGTCCGCCCTCGACCGGAGCCGCGGACATCCGGCGCGTGGGCGAGCACACCTACGAAGTCCCGGGGCGGTATCTGGAACTCGACCGCTGGACGGGAGGCTCGACGCTCTCGGACGCGCGGATGGTGCCGGCGTTCAAGGACGGGAAGGCGCAAGGCTTCAAGGTCCTCTCCATCCGGAAGGGCTCGCTCTTCGAGAAGCTCGGCCTCCAGAACGGGGACGTCCTCCAGCGCATCAATGGCATGCAGCTCGACTCGCTGGAGAAGGCCATGGAGACGTACATGCTGCTCAAGAGCCAGCGGCGCCTGGAGGTCGAACTGGAGCGGGGTGGGGGGCGGGTGCGCAAGGTCTACGACGTCCAGCCCTGAATGTCAGGAGGCCGGGCGAGTCGCGTCCCCCCGCGAGCCATGACCATCCGCCCCTTCCAGCCCTCCGACACCGACGCGCTCGTGGACATCTGGAGCCGCGCGGTCCGCAAGACGCACGACTTCCTGAGCGACGCGGACTTCGAGGACATCCACCGCAAGCTCGGGCCCGTCTATCTCCCCGCCGTCGAGGTGCACGTCGCCTGTGAGGACACGCGGCCCGTGGCCTTCATCGGCATGAGCGGACACCACGTGGAGATGCTGTTCGTCGACCCCCAGGTCATGGGCGGCGGACTGGGACGACGACTCCTCGCCCACGTCTCCACGCGCGGACCGCTCACCGTCGACGTCAACGAGCAGAACCCCCGCGCCGTGGGCTTCTACCTCCACTGCGGCTTCGTCCAGGCGGGCCGCAGCCCCACCGACGGCGAGGGCCGGCCCTATCCGCTCCTCCACCTGGCCATGCCCCGTCCCGTGACGTCGTAATCGCTGGAATTTCAGACAGGCTGGAGCTTGCTCCGAGGTCCGTCTAACCTCGGGAGTCACCCGCGTTGCCTGGAGTGATTCCATGTCCGAGTCCAAGCCCCGCCTCAAGCGTCCCGTGGAGAACGTCCGCGCCGAGCTGCTCGCGGACCCCGACACCCAGCGCATCGCGAAGTCCGTGGGCATGGAGCTGGCCGCCTACGTCGAGCTCGTCCTCGACTACGCCCAGCACCCGGAGAAGGAGCCCGTCCTCCAGGTCGTCCCCGACGAAATCCTCAAGCAGTCCGGTTACGAGCCCGCCAGCATCGAGGAGGTCGGCGAGTTCTTCCTGGGCGCCGCCCGGGGCGAACTGGGGCTGGGGCCTCCGCCGGCCTACTACAGCGGCTTCGAGTCCAAGCCCGCCCCCGGTGCGGGCAAGCCCTCCCTCCGCGGCGACGAGAACCAGTCCCAGGTCGAGGTCGACGAGGAGACCCGCAAGGCCCTCCTCAAGCACGTCCCCCGGGGGCCTGATCGCCTCTGAACCTACCTTGGAGGCAACTTCCTCCGTGCTCCTCCGATAATGGGGATAATCATTTCTACCGAGGAAATCCCATGTCTGTCGGCGGCTCCAGTGGCGCAGGTGGTAGCAACGGCACGAACGGTGCGAACAGCGCCAGCAACGCCGCGAGCAAGGCGGCGGACGCGGCGAGCAAGGCGGCCAACAGCATCAGCAACGCGCTGGGCGGCCTGGGCAAGGCGCTCGGTGGGCTGTCCAAGGGCCTGAGCGGCCTGGGTGGCCTCGCGCAGGGCCTCAGCGGCCTGGCCAAGGGCCTCAGTGATGTGGTGGGCAAGGTCTCCGAGGCGCTCAGCTCCGTCTCGGGCCTGCTGGACAAGGCGCTCAGCGCCATCTCCGGCCCCCTCAAGGACATCGTCGGCAAGGCGCTCGACAACCTCCCGTTCGGCCTGGGCCAGCTGGCCAAGCCCTTCGCGGACAAGTTCATCGACAACGGCCTGTCCATGGTGGCCGGTGGCCCCCTGGCCGGCGTCAGCAGCCTGTTCAACGGCGCCTCCAACGTGGGCAAGCTCGCGGACACCGTCGACACGGTCCGCTCGGCGGCCACCGCGGTGGGCGACATCGCGCAGGGCAAGTTCAACACCCAGCAGCTCGCCGCCTTCGCCCAGTCGAAGCTGCTGCGCGGCCTGGACTGACCCGCCCCACGAAAACCCAGCACGAGTCTCGAGGACGTCCGCCCAGGCACCCGCTGCCCGTGGCGGACGTCGTCGTTTCCACCCACGTCACGACGGGGCGCCCCGCGTCAGTTCAGGTAGCCGCCGGAGAGCTGGAGCTCCGCGCGGCGGTTCTTCTCCAGCTCGGAGGTGGAGAGCGGCCGCTCCTCGCCGTAGGACAGGGTGGACAGCCGCGACGGCTCCACGCCCAGCCGGCGCAGGTAGTCGCGCACCACCGAGGCCCGACGCTGACCGAGCGCCAGATTGTACTCCGTGGTCCCCAGCTCACACGTGTGCCCGGTGATGCTCACCTTCGCCTGCGGCCGCTGGCGAAGGTCGTCCGCCAGCTGCGTCAGCGTGTCGCGGAACTCCGGGCGCAGCGTCGTCGAGTCGAGCTCGAAGTAGACGGGCTCCAGGCGGATGGGGTGCAGGTCCGTGTCGGGATTCGGGGTCATCGCTGAGGGACGCTCCGGCTCCGGACGCGTGGCCACCGGAGCATGGGGGGGCTGGGAGTCGGTGGAGACCGTGGAGATGGGCTGCTTCGCGGCACAACCCACCAGACCGAGGACGACGACGAGAAGCGAGAGGAAGGGGCGCATGGCCTCGTGCTGAGCATGCGCCGTGCCGGGGTGTCCTCACTCGGGAGGTCCCCGGCGACGCTCAGCCGGTGTTGCGAAACGCCAAGCCGCCCATGGCTATTTGCCCTCCGAACGCTCGCGCCGGTGAATCGTGGAGACGTCGATTCCGAGCAGCTCCGCCGCCCGTGTCTTGTTCCCGCCACAGCGCGCGACGGCCCAAGAGATGTACTCGCTCTCCAGTTTGCGCAAGGGGATGACCTCGCGTTGGGCCTCCAGGAGCGGGTGGGGCTCCGGCCCCCCTTCCGCCAGGTGCGGCCGCAGCTGCTCCAGGTCCACCACGTCCCGGGTCCCCAGCACCACCAGCCGCTCCACCAGGTTCTCCAGCTCGCGCACGTTGCCCGGCCAGCGCAGCGAGCACAGCGCCGCGAGGGACTCCTGGGCGAAGCGCTCCACGGGCGAGCGCGGGTTGCGCGCCCGGGCCTGCTCCAGGAAGTGCTCGGCCAGGGCGGGGATGTCCTCGGGGCGCTCCCGCAGCGGCGGAGCCCGCAGCGTCACCACGTTGAGCCGGTAGAACAGGTCCGCGCGGAAGCGGCCCTCCTTCACCCGGGCCTCCAGGTCCTGGTGCGTCGCGGCCACCACCCGGACGTCCACCGTGCGCGAGCCGTCCGCGCCCACCGCCCGCACCTCGCCGTCCGCCAGCACGCGCAACAGCCGCGCTTGGAGCTCCGGCGCCATGTCCCCGATTTCATCCAGGAACAGCGTCCCGCCGTCCGCCTCCACGAAGAGCCCCCGCCGCGCGCTCGTCGCGCCGGAGAAGGCGCCCTTCACGTGTCCGAACAGCTCGCTCTCCAGCAGGGCGTGGGGCAGGGCGGTGCAGTTGACGGCGACGAAGGGGCCCGCGCGGCGGGTGCCCTCGAAGTGCAGCGCCCTGGCCACCAGCTCCTTGCCGCTGCCGCTCTCGCCCCGCACCAGCACCGGCGCGCTGGACCAGGCCACGCGCTCCACCAGCGCGTACAGCGCCCGCATCGCGCCGCTGCGGCCCACCATGGCGCCCAGCCGGCCCCGGTCCTCCGCCTGCTGCTTGAGCGTGCGGTGCTCGGCGCGCATGCGCCGCTGCTCCAGCGCCCGGCCCACGTACAGCCGCACCTCGTCCAGGCGGAAGGGCTTGGCGAAGTAGTGCCACGCGCCGCGCTTCATCGCCTCCACGGCGCTCTCCACGCCGCCGAAGGCCGTCATCATCAGCACGGGCAGGTCCGGGTCCAGCTTGCGCGCGGCCTCCAGCACGTCGAAGCCGTCCACGTCCTTCATGCGCAAGTCGCAGATGACCGCGTCGTACACGGCGGCGCGCAGCTGGGCGATGGCCTCCGCGCCCCCGGACGCCACGTCCACCGTGTAGCCGGCGTCCGCCAGCGGCTCCTGCAGCATCTGCCCCATCTCGACGTGGTCGTCGACGACGAGGACCCGGGCTCTAACCGACATGTTGCTCCTCTCGCGCGGGGGCCGCGGCGGGCCACTGCAGCATCACTCGCGTGCCTTGACCGGGCGCGCTGTCCAGCTCGATGCGTCCACCGTGGTTGCGCACGATGTGCGCCACCATGGTGAGTCCCAGGCCCGTGCCCAGGCCGCGCTTCTTGGTGGTGAAGAATGGGTCGAAGACCTGGTGCAGGTGCCGGGGGGCGATGCCGCACCCGTCGTCCTCGATGGTGATGCACACGTGTCCCCAGGCGCCGGACGTGTCCGCCTCGCCCGGCGTCGCGGTGAGGCGCACCTGGCCTCCGGGCTCGCACGCGTCGCACGCGTTGAGCAGCAGGTTGACCAGCACCTGCTGGAGCTGGTCCGCGTCCGCCGCCAGCGGGGGCAGGGGCTGGGACACGTCCAGCCGCAGGTCCACGTGGCGCCGCTCCGCCTCGACGCGCAAGAGCTCCTGCACGCCGCGGACGAGCGGCCCCAACGTCACCGCGCGCGACTCGGCGGGCTGCAGCCGGGAGAAGTCCAGCAGCTGGCGGATGGTGCGGCTGACGCGGTCGATCTGCTCGACGATGGCGCCCACGCCCGGGGCCTGCGGGTGCTCCGGGCCCAGCTTGTCCTGCACGTACTCGGCCCGGCCGCGGATGATGCCCAGCGGGGTGCCGATTTCATGCGCGATGCCCGCCGCGAGCACGCCCACGGTGGCGAGCTTCTCCGCGCGCAAGAGCTGCCCCTCCAGCGCGCGCAGGTTGCTCAGGTCCTCCAGCACCAGCAGCGTGCGCACGTCGGGCTGGTGCGGCTCCAGCGGCACCGCGTGGACGTTGTACTGGCCCTCCGACTCGAACAGGCGCAGCGGCTCGGCGTGAAGGCTGCGCACGCGGTTGTCCTGGCCCGCGGCGTTGACCAGCTCCTCCAGCCGCTGGATGACGGGCGCGTGGGCCTGGGGGAAGGCCGCGGCGAGCGTGGAGCCCACCACGTCCTTTGGCATCCGCGAGCTGAGCGCCTGGTTGGCGGAGGTGATGCGGCCCGACGTGGACAGCGCCAGCACGCCCGTGGGGATGTGGTCGAGGATCTTCTGCGTCTTGTCGTGCAGGTGGGCCAGGCGGCTGGCGTGCCGCAGGCTCTCCTGGAGCGCCACCGCGCGGCTTCGCGCCAGCACCACGTACACGCCGAAGGCGATGAGGAACGACGAGAACAGGAAGGCCGCGAACGACAGCCGCAGCACCAGGCTCCGCTCGTGCGAGCGCAGCCCCCGCGTGGAGGACAGCGACGCCAGCGGCCACAGCGCGCCGTTCTTCATGCCCACCGGGGCGAAGCTCGCCACCACCTCCGCGTCGCCCAGCCCCAGCGCCATCGCCTCGGCGCGGTCGATGACGAGCGAGCCCGCCTCACCCTCGCGCAGGCGCGTGGCCAGGAGCGCCAGCCCCGGCGTGTCCTTCGCGTCGGTGCCGAGCTGCTGGTAGCGGGCCACCAGCACCGGCGCGCTCAGCGCGGTGGGCGTGCCGTGCGCGCCCAGCAGCAGGAGGTTCGTGTCGCTCTCCGCGGTGAGCAGCTTGAGCGGCGCGAAGAGGGGCTCGGCGTCCACCAGCACCACCACCGCGCCGCCACCCCCCGGCGAGTCCTCCGGCAGCGCGGTGGCGAAGGCCCTGAGCCACCCGGACACATCCCCGCTCAACGGCGGCGAGGACGCGATGTGGCCCTCGGGCCCCTCGAGCGCGCTCTTCGCCGTGAGGGTCAGCGCCTGGGCGGGGTACTGCCGGGCGATGGACTCGCCGGTGCGCCGGTCCAGCAGGCGCAGGCGCTCGTCACCCTCGGGGCCGAAGACGACGATGGCCTTGTACTGGCCCACGGCCTCCAGCAGCGCGCGCAGCTCCCGGCGGTGCTCCTCGGGCGAGCCCGGCTGGGAGAGCAGCTCGGCGGTGAAGCGCAGGTCCTCACCCACGTCCTCCAGGGCCTCGGACACCCCGCGCGCGGCCTCGCGCAGCTGGGCCTGACGCTCCTGGGCGAACTGGTCCACCAGCGCCTGCCTGTCCCGCTGGATGAAATACACGGCTCCGCCGATGACGCCGGTGAGCGCCGTGCACAGCAGCAGGACGGGCAGGAGGGAGAGGCGCATGGGGGCAGATAGCAACATCCCGCGCGGAAGAGGGGGATGTTGCCCGCCGGGCCGCCCCTGCTCCGGGGGCCCGGACGTCGTGTCGGTGCCCGGCTCGGGCGGCAACGGAGGACTCAGGGCCTCGAGGCCTGCTGGTTGAGCTTCTGCGACACCTCGCGGACCTTGCCCTGGATGAGGCGCAGGTTCGCCGGGCCCATCCGCAGCAGGTGCTTCTGCGCGGGCGTGAGCGCCTCCAGCGCCGGGTCCGCGTACACGTACAGCGCGCCCCGGGCCAGGACCTCCACGTCACCGTCGAGCACTGGCACCGCGAGCACCTGCTCGAAGGCGCGCTGGAGCGTGGCCTCGAAGGAGCTGCCCGGCGGCGCGCTCTCCTGGTGGAGGCGCTCGGCCAGCCGCCGCACCTCGCGGTACGTGTCCACCAGCAGCGTCGAGTCCAGGCTGCCCACCACCCGGCCCACCGCGTCATGGCGGCCGTACGTCCGCTTCGCGATGTGCGTGCGACCCTCGTGGGTGCGCACCTGGAAGTCGCCGGACGGGGCCAAAAAGCCCACCACCGCGCGGGGACTCTCGCCGCTGGCCATGTTCGACACCACCGCGACGAAGCGGCGCAGCAGGTCCGCCTCGCGCAGCCACACCCCGAACTCGCGCTGGGACGAGGCCCCCGCCAGCCGCGAGCGCAGCAGCGCGTCGATCTCCGTCGCGGGAGGCAGCGGCGCGTCCGGGCCCCGGTCCAGTGCCTTGGGCGCCTGGGCGATGGGCTGCGGCGCGGCGGGCGTGTCCGGTGCGCCATGCAGCAGGCCGTGCCACACCCCGGCCCCCGCGAGCACCGCCGCCACCAGAATCACCAGGCCCCAACCCCAGAGCGCGCCACGCTCGAGCTTCCCCACCACATCACCGCCATTGCCGTCCATGAGTCCTCCACTT
>NZ_SRLW01000031.1:0-49480 GCF_006518215.1 Myxococcus sp. AB025B | reverse complement strand
GCGCAACAGCGGCAGGTCCTTGAAGAAGATCTGGTCCTGCAGGGTCTTCGTCGCAGTGGACACGACGACGCGCCGGCCCGACAAGAGCGCGGGCACCAGGTAGGCGAGCGTCTTGCCCGTGCCCGTGGCATGCCGGGAGGGTTGATCCCAGGGGCCTGGGCGACGGGGAGCAGGGCGCCCTGGGAGACGAGCCGGGTGAGGATGCCCTGGAGTCGCTCGGGAGGCAGCCCGGTGAGCGCGGGGAGGTTCCTGGCCGCCGTGGCGCCGTCGAGCCGCGAGAGCACGAAGCCCTCCTCCGGGCTGAGCACCAGCGTGCGCAGGTCCACCGTCGGGTTCGGCTTGGGAATCCAATCCGTCATTGCTCCCGAGTCTCCCACGACCCGTGGATGAGGTGGAGGGGCCGCTGTCCTCGACGTGCTCCGGTGCGCGACGGGCGGAAAACTGCGGGGTCGACGGCCGCGGGACGTCCGATTCCGTTCAAGCCTCCCCGAGCCCGCCTGGTTGCCTGGCGGCCCTGCCCTCGGGGGCCGGAGCGGGCGCGGGAGGGCACTTCCTGACGCGCGGCGGGTTGACGCCGAGCCCCTGCCTGGACACAACTTCACTTCATGTCCAAGCCCACCCTCCAGACCTATGCCGAGTTCTGGCCGTTCTACCTGCGCGAGCACTCGCTGCCGGTGACGCGCCGGTTCCACTTCGTGGGCACCAGCCTGGGCGTGGCCACGGGCATCGCGGCCATCGCCATGGGGCGCGCGGCGCTGATTCCGGCGGCGCTGGTCTCGGCCTACGGCTTCGCGTGGTTCAGCCACTTCTTCATCGAGAAGAACAAGCCGGCGAGCTTCAAGTACCCGCTGTGGTCGTTCATCTCGGACTTCCGGATGGCGGGGCTGATGGCCGTGGGGCAGCTCGACGCGCACATGGAGCGCGCCTTCGCCAACGGTGAGCAGGGCACGGGCGCCAACAGCATGGCCCCCGCGTCCCGGCCGGCGCCCCAGGCGGCGGCGCAGCAGGTCCGCTGAAGTCCCACGGGTCCGTCGTCGACGGGCCCGTGTCACCCGGGTGGATGACGGCGGGGGCGTGGGCCCTGGGGGCTTGTGCCCGCGCGTGTCGTCCCCGGGTCGAACGTCGGGAGGACGCCGCCCCGCACACGAAGCGCGGGCGCTCCAGCCGAGTTGCGCTAGATTGGCCGGGCCCTTTACAGCAACCCCCTTTCTTCACCTGGGGCGCGCCTGGCGCCCCCTCTCTTCGCGAGTCGCTCGACCCATGGGACGCATTTTCGAGACACGCAAGGCCACGATGATGGCCCGCTGGAACAAGATGGCGAAGGTCTTCACGCGCATCAGCAAGGACATTGCGATCGCGGTGAAGGCCGGCGGGCCCAACCCGGACTCGAACTCCACGCTGCGGCGGGTGTTGCAGAACGCGCGCGCGGCGAACATGCCGAAGGACAAGGTCGAGGCGGCCATCAAGCGCGCCAGCGGTCAGACGGCGACGCAGTACGAAATCGTCCTCTACGAGGGTTATGGGCCGCACGGCATCGCGCTGCTGGTGGAGACGGCCACGGACAACGTGGTGCGCACGGTGGCGAACGTGCGGATGCACTTCAACCAGAACGGCGGGAACATGGGCACCACGGGCAGCGTGGGGTTCATGTTCAAGCGCATGGGCGTGTTCCGGTTGAACCCGGAGGGCCTCAACCAGGAGGAGCTGGAGCTGGAGCTCATCGACCACGGGTTGCAGGAGATGGGCGAGGGCACGGGCGAGAAGGGTGAGAAGCAGCTCATCATCCGGTGTGACTTCGCGGACTTCGGCAAGCTCCAGGCGGCCATCGAGGCGAAGGGGCTGGCGCCCATCTCCGCCGACTCCGAGTACATCGCGGAGAACCTCATCGAGCTGCCCGAGGACAAGGCCACCGAGGTGCTGGAGCTCGTCGACGCCCTGGAGCAGGACGACGACGTCCAGCGCGTGTTCCACAACCTGGGCTGAGCCGTCGTCGCGGCCCGGGACGCGAGCGGGCGCTCGTCATGAGCGCCCCCGTCTCCGGGCCTTCGGCTGTCCTCACCGCGCCACGTCGTAGGTCTTGCGGATGACCGTGCCGCCGCGGTCGATGGACACCACCACACGCTTCGCCGTGTCGAGCTGGGCGTAGGCCTCCAGCGCCTTCTCCGGCGTCTCCAGGGTGATTCCGTTGATGCTCTGCACCACGTCCCGCTCCTGGAACCCGAGCTTCGCGTAGATGGAACCGGGCCGCACGGCGAAGAGCTTGAACCCCACCGCCTTGCCGTCCTTGAACGAAGGCACGAACCGCGCGTCCCCGCTCTGCGTGCACGTCTTCTCGTGCTCCGCCTGCGGGTTGCGCCGCACCGAGTACGTGTTCTCCCCCGTCACCTTCACCTCCAGGTTCTCGGGTTGATGCGAGAGCGCCTGGAGGAAGTTCGGCGCCGCCTGGGGAACATCCACCGGCGGACTCGCCAACGAGACGAACGGCGCGCTCGCCAGGATGATGGCACTGCCCCACTGACACATCTGCTTCCGGAATGAGCAACTCATCGTGTCCTGCCTCCTTCCCCATCGCGGGGGTGAGCAGGACAAGAGCAATCACGATGCCAGGGTACGTCTTCACTCCGAGGACCGTGCCGGCAGAGGCGACGACGCACCTCCACGCCAGCCTGTCCTGTCAGCCCTCCTCGCCCGCACGATGACAGCCTGTCGTGACAGCTTGTCACCCGCGCCGCAGGGCCCTCAGGTCCGAGAGGTCACGGTGCGCGACGACCCACCACCGTCATGAGCGCTTGGAACAGAGCGCTCGACCCTTGTCGAAGTTTCGCCATGACTCCCCACGCCTGCGCGTCCGCTCCCCGCGGAGAACGGACGCTGGCTTCGGGAGTCGCGTTACGGCACGTACCAGAAGGCGCCGGAGGTCATCGAAATCGGGCGGTCGGCGAGGATGGCCGGAGGTGTGGGCCCGGCCATCCCCTGGGCCTGGGGCTACTTGGTGAACGTGATGGGACCACTGGACAACGTGGCGTTGTTCGCCCCGTCCACCGCGCGCACCCGCCAGGTGTGGCTGCCCGTGGCGAGGCCCGTGAGCGTCGTCTGCTCCGTGCCCACGCCGTACACCTCGAGCTCCCACAGCGAGTACCCGTAGCCCGTGCCGCGCTCGATGCCGCGCATGCGGACGTATCTCCCCACGCCGCTCAGCCCCGTCAGGTCATCCTGCCCGCCGTTGCCGTTGGTCTCCGTGTACACCGTGCGCCACGTGGCCCCGTCCACCGACGCGTCGATGGCGTACTGCTTCCCGTACGCCGCCTCCCAGCGCAGGTTCACCCGCTTGAGCGAGTACACCGCGCCCAGGTCCACGGTGATGGACTCGGTGTTGGGAGAGGGCACGTCCGTGCGACTGGCCCAGCGTGTCGTCGTGGCGTTGCCGTCCACCGCGTCGTTGGGGCTGCCGAACTCCGACGACGTCGCGGAGACGTTCTTCCCGAGCGCCAGGTTCGTCGTCGTGCCCACGTACGCCTTGGGCGTCACGTCCGGCGTCCTGTCCACGCCGTCCACCACCAGCACGTACTTCGACACGCCCGCGCCCACGTCCGTCGTCTGCTCCCAGATGAAAGTGGTGGGGCCCCCCGGTACCGCCGTTCCCGCCGAGGGCACCAGCGCCGCGAAGGCCGCCGGGGGCGCCGTGTCGTTGAGCGTGAAGGTCGCCGTCGCCGACTGCGTGACGCCGCCCGCCCAGTTGTACGCGCGCACGAACCAGGTGTGCTGTCCGTTGCCCAGCGCCGCGTTGATGACCGGCGCGGAGTTCGTGCGCGTCGTGGCCACGGGGAACGGGCTGCCGTCGAGGAACACCTCGTAGCGGTGGATGCCCGTCTGCGGGTCGCTGCTCGCCGTCCACGTGAAGTTCGGCCGCGTGGTGAGGGTGGAGCCCGGCGCCGGCGTCAGCAACGTGAAGGCCGTGGGCGGCGTCGAGTCCGACAGCCCGAAGCCCTCGATGCCCGCGCCGTACTGGAACAGCGGGTTGCCGTAGATGGGCAGCACCGGCAGGCCCTGCGCGATGCGCGAGCGAATCTCCGCGCGCTGCGCCGCCGTGGCCCCCAGGTCGAACGGGAGGTCCCACTGCTCCAGTTGGTTGTTCTCCACGTCGGTGCCAATCTGGTCCAGCGAGCGCGGCAGCTGCCAGGGCAGCTTGCCTCGCGGGAACACGTCACCGAAGAGCACGTCCGCCACCGCCGGGCCGCCCGAGTCTCCGGGCCGATACGCCACGAGCAACGCGTTGGTCTGCGGCACCACGTTGGTGAGGATGTACGGACGCGGCAGGATGAGCACCGTCGTCGTGGGGATGTTGCGCGCGCGGAAGCCCGTGATGAGGCCGTACTGGTTGCCCCACTTGGCGTCGTGCGCGGGGCCGATGGGGTCTCCGGGCAGGTAGGGCTTCTCCTTGTCCCACTCGGTGCCGTGCGTGAAGTAGCTCTCGCCCACCACGACGATGGCGGCGCTGGGCGTCACACCCGCGGGCGCGTTGTCCTTGTACACCGTGATTCCGGCCGCCTCCGCGCGCTGCTTGATGGCCTGGTAGATGGTCAGGTCCCCGAACTCCGTGCCGTGGAAGTCCGAGCGCCACGTCACCATGCACGGTCCCGCGTCCGCGCACGGCCCCGCGATGACGATGCTCGAGCCCGCGCCGAGCCGAATCGGCAAGGCACCATCGTTCTTCAGCAGCGTCATCGCGTTCTGCGCCGCGCGGCGCACCAGCGCCTTGTGGTCCGCCGTGTGCCACTCGGACGTGCCGGCGGGCCCCCGGCGGTACGGGTCCTCGAAGATGCCCAGGCGGAACTTCAGGTCCAGGATGCGGCGCACCGACTCGTTGATGCGGGCAATCGGCACCGCCGTCTCGAAGTCGCCCATCTGCGCGGGGTTCGCGCCACCCATGACGTCCGAGCCCGCCTTCGCCGAGCGCACCCACGCCCCCGACGGCAGCCAGTCCGAGCAGATGACGCCCTGGTAGCCCAGCTTCACGCGCAGGTAGTTGAGGATGCCCACGCTGTCGCCCGCGCCGTAGCCCTCCGGGCCGAGCAGCCAGCTTCCCGCATAGCCGGGCATGATGCCGCTGGTGCCGGCCTCCAGCGCCGCGTGCCACGGACGCATGTGGTAGTGGATGGTGGTGCCGTCGTAGGTGATGCCGGCCTCACCGCCCGCGCCCTGGCCGGGCCAGTGCTTGGTGGTGACCCAGATGGAGTGCGGGTTCACCTCGGGGCCACCCTGCAGGCCCGCGATGAGCGCGCGGGTGATGCCCGCCGCCAGGTCCGCGTCCTCGCCGTTGCCCTCCTGGATGCGCGGATAGAGCACCTTGGTGCCCACCTCCGCCAGCGGCGACAGCGTGCCCCGGCTGCCCACCGCGAGCTGCTCGCGGCGCTGCATGTCACCCAGCTCGTAGATGGTGTCCAGGTCCCGCGAGGCCGCGAGCGCCGGCTGTGTGGGCCAGCTCGTCTTGAAGCCGTGGATGGAGTCGCCCGCGTCGATGTTCGGGATTCCCAGCCGCGTCGCCGCGGAGGCCCGCTGGAAGGCGACGATGTCCGTGGGGCTCAGCGGCCCCATGGTGAAGCCCGCCTCGGGGAAGGTCTTCGCCTCGTAGAACATCTGCAGCGCCTTCTCGCGCGTGGTCATCCGCGCCATCAGGTCATTGACGCGCGTGGCGATGGGGTTGCGCCAGTCCTCGTACGGGTCGATGACGCCGTTCTTGTTCAAGTCGCGCATGCCGTTGATGAGCGCGACGCCGTCGTCCGCCGTCTCCACGACGGGCAGGTACAGGCTGAAGGTTCGCAGGTCCGAGCGACTGGTGGCGCCGCTGGCTTGCGTGGCCACCACGTACCACTTGTACGTCCAGCGGTCGGGCAGGTCGCGGTCCAGCGTCCACGACGTCGCCGTGGTGGTGGTCATCAGCGTGTAGCGGTCCAGCAGGCTGCCCGGCGCCATCCAGTCGTAGTCGTCACGGCTGATGTTCAGGTAGACCTTGTAGTTCGCCGCGCCGGAGACGGCGGCCCACTGGAGCGTGGGACGGCGCGTGCTCGTCACCATGGCGGCGTTGGCCGGGGCGACCAGCGCGAACGCTCCCGCCACGGGCGGCGGCGCGGGCGCGACGTACGGGTCCGGGATGATGGTGCGGTCGCGGTCGGGGCCGGTGCCCGTCGAATAGATCTCCACCCTCCACTCGGCGCCCTGCACCGCGAGCGCGGTGACGCTCTGTCCGCGCAGCACCGTGCCGTTGGCCGCGGTGACGACCAGCCGGATGTCCGTGTTGGGCGCGGTGGGGGAGAACTGGTTCTTCGACAGCGTCACCGTGGTGTTGGGCGCGAAGGTGATTTCGTACGTGAAGGGACCGGGCGGGTTGCGCACCGACGGCGTGGTGTTGCCCTCCTCGGGCGTCGGCGTGACGCTCACCGGCGCGGGCGAGACGTTGATCTTCGCGTACGCCAGCTCCGGGAACATCAGCTTGATGGTCTGGTTCGTCGTCTGCGGCTGCGGCTCCTGCGGGCCCTGGCCGGGCGCGTAGATTTCGAAGTCCCAGAGGGAGATGCCGTAGCCGGTGCCCTTGGTGAGCGCGCGCACACGCACGTAGCGGGCCGAGCCCGACACCGTGACCTCCCGTCGCCCCGGCGCGCCGTCGGTGATGTTGGACGCGAGGGGCGCCCAGGTGGAGTCGTTCGTCGAGCCCTCGACGACGTACGTCGCCGCAAAGGCGCCCTCCCAGTTGAGCACCACCTTGCCCAGGGTCTGCGCGCTGCCCAGGTCCACGCGAATCCACGGCTGCGCCTCCACCTCCGACGAGGACCAGCGCGTCGTCGTGTTGCCGTCCACCGCGTAGCCGGGCGCCAGGTGCGCCGCGTTGGCCTCCACGCTGGAGGCCGTGGCGGGGCGGTTCTTCGCCAGGTCTCCGGTGGTGGACGTACCACCGCCGTAGATGGCCAGCTCCCACAGCGAGTAGCCGTAGTCGATGGCGCCTCGCTGCGTGCAGAGGATGCGCACGTAGCGGCCCGTGCCCGTCACCGTCAGGTCATCCGTGCCGCCGTCGCCGTCCGTCACCGCGCGGATGTTCGTCCAGTTCGTCGCGTCCGGGGACGTCTGCACTGTGTACGCGCGCGCGTATGCGGTCTCCCACGTGAGCACGACGCGGTTGATGGAGGTGCTCGCGCCGAGGTCGACGTAGATCCACTCGTTGTTGGTGAACGCGCTGCCCCAGCGCGTGCCGCCGTCTCCGTCCACGGCGTAGGTGCCCCCGAGCCCGGGCTCGGAGGACGACGTCACCGTGGGCCGGTTGAGGGCGAGGTTGCCCGCCTGGGCGCTCGCGTCCGAGGCGAACCCCGCCACACCCACCACCACCGCCACGGCGCATGCTCGCGTCAGCGCATTCCTGACACGGTGCAGTGCCTGCAAGAGAGGAGTTGGTAATCGCATGGAATGAAAAGCGGGCCGCTGGAGAAAGTGAGGGAGGGGATGAACAAACGCATACCGGGATGGGGCTGCGTCCGAGCGGTCCTTTCCTTTCACGGCTGATTCTATTTCTTCGGACGAAAAAGAAAGTCAAACCAGGGCCGGATGACGCGTTAAGTCGGGAAATGCCCGCGCCGCGGCCATGCAGGATTTCCATCAGGGTGTGCGGCCGCCGCGTCGCGTCGCGGACAGTGAGCTCGAGGGGGCGCGGACGTGGCGCGTGCGTCTGTCGGGTACCGGCAGCGTCGTGGCGCGAGGGTGCGGCCGCGGCGAGCCCTCGGCGCACCCGCGCTCATCGCTGTCCCGAGACGTGGAGTGGAGGGCTCGCCTCGGGGCGGGAGCGCGGCGAGGCGGGCCGCGCTCCCGGACCTGCTCAGGGCGACTCGTGCTGCTTCGCCCAGGCGGCGACTTCGGGCGTGCGCTGCTGCACCCAGGCGCGGAACTCGTCGCCCTGGGAGCGGTACTGCTCACCACCGCCCGCGCCGCCCGAGGGCGGGTGTCCGAAGAACAGCGTGTGCACCTCGCGGCCGAGCGTCGCCATGTCGACGCCGTGGGCTTTGGCGAGCCGCTCGAGGAACTCCTGGAAGTGCGCGCCCTTCATCTTCATCGCGCTGGCGGCCTGGGCGAGGCTGTCCAGGTGGAGGGCGTCCTGCGCCACGTCCGGGTGCGCGGTGAGGAAGGTCTGCACCTGCTCGGGTGACATGCCCGCGCCCTGGACCAGACGGCTGTCGAGGAGGTCGGGGCCCAGGTGGATGAGGCCCTTCGCGAGTCCCGGCGCCATGCCGCTGGCGGTGAGCAGCCTCACCTGCTCTTCGCGCAGGCGCGCGTCCGCGGGGTCCAGGTACTTCAGCCCGAGCCCGCCGAGGAACAGCGCCGCCCCCAGGATCTGGAAGCCCGGCGCCATGCCGAACAGCGAGGCTCCCGCCATCAGCGCGCCGCCGAGCGCCTGGGCTCCCGAGGAGGCGGCCTTCCACCCGTCGCCCTTCCGCAGGAACTGGAGGCTCTGCATCGCGTCGCCGGCCGCGCCCAGCACCGCGCCCAGGGCGGACACCTTGCCGAAGGCCGAGACGGCCGAGGACCAGCGCGCCGTGTTGCCGAGCACGCTGGTGATGACCGTGGCCCCGTCTCCCGTGACGCTCAGGCCGTCGCCGACGACCTTGAGCCTCGACGCGAGGTCCGCCTGGCTCCAGCCCGTCGCGTCTCCGACGAACGCGGTGGTGGTGACGAGCATGCCCAGGGTCCGCAGCGCCTGCCCGCGAGGGGAGTCCGGCGCGAACGGCAGGCCCGTCTCCTGGTCCGTGAGCAGCGCCTTGAGCGACTTCGTCGTCTCGAGCACCTGCGCGTCGGTGGAGCCGGGCTTGATGTCGCGCAGCAGCCGGAAGTACGACTTCATGTCGCTCGACTTCATCCCGAACACGTCGGCG
This sequence comes from Myxococcus sp. AB025B, assembly GCF_006518215.1. Lineage (NCBI taxonomy): Bacteria > Pseudomonadati > Myxococcota > Myxococcia > Myxococcales > Myxococcaceae > Myxococcus > Myxococcus sp. AB025B. The sequence continues at coordinate 40,568 of NZ_SRLW01000031.1, read as the reverse complement.
TAGCGCGCGAGCCCGTCGAACACCTTCCGCGCCTCAGCGGGCGACTTGTCGCCGGCGGAGATGAGGGCCACCGTGCCCGCGCTCTTCACCAGCGCGAGCGCGAGCTTCTCGTCGAAGTCCTTGCCGTCCTTCAGCGCGCCCACCACGTCGAGGAAGAGCGGCTTGTCCTCCGCCTTCGCGGTGAGCTGCGCGGCGAGGTACTCGGCGCCGCCCTTCGTCTCGGCCAGTCGGGGGAGCTCGCGCGCGAGCGCCTTGACGCGCGCATCGTCCGAGCCCACGGGCACGCCATCCGGCGCGGCGGTGGAGAGCAGCTTGCCCAGGCGCTCGTGCTCCGCGAGGTCCTGCTGGACGCTGCCCTGGCGCAGGTACGTGTCGATGAAGGCCTTCTGCTGCTCGGGCGAGAGGACGGCGGCGGGGCCGCTGAGCAGCTCGGTGAGCCGCTGCTGGTGCAGCTGCGCCTTGTCCGCCGCGGCGGTGAACTGGCCGCGGATGCCGTCGAGGGTGCTCCACAGCGTCTGGTGCAGCGCCGCCTGGGCCGTGCCGTAGGAGGGCGCGGTGCTGCCCGGGGGGATGACCTCTTCGCGACTGAGGGAGCGCTCGATGTCGAACGCGAGCCGTGAGCCGAGACCGAAGTTGAGGGACGTGCGCACCGCGCTCGTCAGCGACAGGTTGACGAGCGTGGGCGGCGAATCACGCGTTAAGGCCTTGCCCACGCGTCCGGCCGTCGGGTCCTTGAGGTGCTCGGTGGCGCGCGCGAGGGCGTAGTACGTCTCGTGCTCGATGCGCGTCTCCTCGTTCGCGAGCTTCTCGAGCACCTTGCGGTCATTGAGGTCCGGCGGCTTCTGCGAGCCGGGCGGATGGAGCTTGCGGTTCGTCTCCGGGGACACGCCGGCGAAGAGCTGGCCCATCTTCGCGAGGGACGGCTCCGCCGCGCGGACGAAGGCCTCCTGGTAGACGGGGTCCGGGTTGCTGGCGATGAGCCGCTCGAACTGACGCGCGCCCTGCTCCAGGCTCGTCTGGAGGGTGGCCTCCAGCGCCTTCGCGTCCTGGGCCGCGCGGGTCTTCACGTCCGTGCCGGAGCCGCCGACGGTGCTCACGCCGGGGTTCGGGAGGAAGGGCTCGGGCTTCGGCGCGGGGACGTCGCGGGCGGCGTCCTCCAGGCGCTTCGCCACCGCCGCGCCCACGCTGCCTCCCGCGCGTGCACCCGCGTCCGCGGCCGGGTTCGTGGAGGCACCCTGGAGCGCGGTGAAGGACGGCTGTCCTCGCGTGGGCGAGAAGAAGACGCCCAGCTGCTCGCGCGTCATGGCCACCGGGCCGCCGGTGTGGAGCGGGTCCGCGACCAGGTACTTCCCATCCGAGGTCTTGCCGAGAATCGCGTTGAGGTGGCCGATGTCGCCGGAGCCCATGCGCTCGGGGAACTGCTCGCGCCAGGCCGCGTTCGTCCGACCGTTGGCGACCACGGGGTTGCCCGCGGCGAGCTGGCGGTCCAGCTCCTCCCAGCCCTGGCCGTAGCGCGCGTCGAGCCCCGCGCCCTTGACGCCGTCGCTCACCATGGTGCCGCCGGTGAGCTCGCGGTCACGGTCGAGCTGCGGCACGCGGGTGCCGTCGGAGGCCTTCACGTAGGTGAACTCGCTCTCGCGGCGCGGGCTCATCAACGCGCGCGCGTAGTCGACCTGTTGCTCCTTGGTGAGTCCCGCGGGCATGTGGCCCGTGTACGCGAGCGACATGGCGAGGCTCGCGGGGCCGCAGTTGGTGCTGCCGCGAGGACCGGTCGGGTTGTACTCGGAGGTGAACTGGGTGATGAACGCGTCCTCGGCGGACATGGCGGGGCGGCGCGCGCCGCCGGAGGACTTCGCTTCCGTGAGGGCCTTGCCGAGCGCCTCGCGCGTCCTGCCCGCATAGTCACCGGAGGCCGTGAGGCCGTGCTCGGCCTGGAAGCGCTCCAGCGCGGCCTCGGTCTTCGGGCCGAACTGTCCGGGGCCCGTGGCCACCTGCTCCTCGGTGAGGTAGCCCAGCTTCACCAGCGCGTCCTGCACCGCCTTCACGTCGGGGCCGGTGTCGCCGCGCTTCAGGTCCCGGAGCGGGAGGGGTGCGGGCTCCTCCTCCTTCTCTTCAGGAGGTGGCGGTGGAGGCGGCGGCGGTTGGAGCCGCTCGCGGTGGACCGCGCCGCCGTTGTCCTCCTCGAAGCTGGAGGTCGAATCGAAGCCCTCCGCGCGAGAGGACTCCTCCTTGACGACGTTGTTCTCGGTGCGGGTCTCGGTCCGGGCTGTTTCAGTCGCGCCTTCGGATGAGACGGATTGCGTCGGGCGTGATGCGCCGTCGACACGCATGTGGTGACTCCCCCTCTGATACATCACCGGGACGTGGTGTCCCTGGCTGGATTATCCGCCGGCGTGACGCGATGTTGCGTCGGGTCACGCCGTCCCGGCGGAACATACCGGATGCGAAGCCGATACGGATGAATCATGAAGCCATTGCGGACACGTGTGTGGCTCCAATGAATCTCGGTTCATGAGAGCGTGTGTATTCGTCACGGTGTGGGAGGGCGAGACTCACCGGGCCGCCGCGCGTTGACGTGCTCTGCCGCGGGTTCCAGCGTCCGGAGGGACGACACCCGTGGAGGCGTCCCATGTCCATCACCCTGAGAATCGTCGAGCCGCCCGACACGCTGCCGGATGGGTACCCGCCGCTCGACCCGGAGCATCCGGTCGACTACCGCCTGCGGTACGTCGAGCTGGACATGCTCATCGAGGCGATGAGCATGCTCGGGGTCGTGGCCGAGGAGCCCGCGGAAGAGGAGGCGCTCCCGGCGATGGACCGGTTCGGTGAGGCGGGCAACCCGTTCGACCCCGATGAGTGCGTGCGCATCTCCCGGAGCATGCGCCGCTTCATGCAGGAGGAGGTGCCCTCGGAGTTCTTCGCCACGCTCCAGGAGCGCTGGAGCGACACGCAAGCGGAGCTGCGTCAGGCGGTCGAGGCGCGCGGCGAGCTCGTGGTCTCCGGGTTCGAGTCGTTCCAGTACGATGGCAAGTCGCTGCGCAACGCCTTGCCGCACTGGGGCGCGTTCACCGCCATCGCCGCCGACAACGGCGGGCTGGAAGCGGTGGAGTAGCGCCGCGCGGGAGGCACGCGAGGTGCCTCCCGGTGCTTCACGTCACGGGCTCAGGCGCTGACGCCCACGCCGATGGGGCAGCTCACGCCGGTGCCGCCGAGGCCGCAGTACCCGCCGGGGTTCTTCTCCAGGTACTGCTGGTGGTAGTCCTCGGCGTAGTAGTACGCGGGCGCGGGGAGGATCTCCGTGGTGATGGTCCCCACGCCCTTCGCCGCGAGCGCCTTCTGATAGGCGTCCCGGCTGGCCTCCGCGATGCGCTTCTGCGACTCGCTGGTGTAGTAGATGCCCGAGCGGTACTGCGTCCCCTCGTCGTTGCCCTGACGCATGCCCTGCGTGGGATTGTGGTTCTCCCAGAACACCCGCAGCAACTGCTCGTACGAGAGCTTCTTCGGGTCGAACACCACGCGGACCACCTCGTTGTGCCCGGTGAGCCCGCTGCACACCTCGCGATAGGTGGGGTTGGGCGTCAGCCCGCCCGCATACCCCACGGACGTGCTGTACACGCCCGGCGTCTGCCAGAACTTCCGCTCCGCGCCCCAGAAGCACCCGAGCCCGAGGATGGCGACTTCATACCCCTCCGGCACCGGCCCCTTCAGCGGCGTGCCCAGCACCTCGTGCTTGGGCGGAACAGGCATCTCGTCCGTCCGGCCAGGCAGCGCCTCCGCCGGGGACGGCATCCTCAGCTTCTTGGTCGTGTCGAAGAACATGCCTGGAGGAATAGCGCTCCCGCCCTCCGGTTTCACCCCCATGGGGAGCGGGCGGCCTGACGGGCGTCACTTGGGGAAGCAACCCTTCCGCCGAGGTAGGACGACCTGCCCTCTTGAAATAGGGTCTCCCACCGCCATGCGCCTCCCCATCGCCGCCGCCCTCTGCTGTCTGGTCCCCTCCGCCGCGCTCGCGGCTCCGGACCCCCGCTGCCAGGGCACCCCCAAGGCCCGCGCCGCCCGCTTCTCCGAGGACGCCATGAAGGGCTCGAGCCCCCAGGCCCGCCACGCCGCCTACGTGCAGGCCTGCGCGCTGGACGACGTCGTCGCGCTCACCCAGGAGCTGGTGCGCTTCAAGACCGTCAGCAGCGAGGCCCCCGCGCCGAAGAACCCCGGCATCGCCGCCATGGGCCGCTTCCTCCAGAAGTGGGCCAAGGCCCACGACATGGCCTGGCGCGCCGTGGGCGCCAACGAGGTGTTCGAGCTTGCCTGGGGCAAGGGCGCACCCGCCCTGGGCCTGGTCTTCCACGGCGACGTGGTGCCCGCCCCCGCGCACGAGTGGAAGCGCCCGCCCTTCGAGCCCTACGTCCAGGACGGCCGCCTGTACGGCCGAGGCGTCGAGGACGACAAGGGGCCGCTGGCCTCCGCGCTGGTGGCGCTCGACTACGCGCGGCAACTCGGCATCGAGCCCCGGGGCAAGGTGCTCGTCATCATCGGCAACGGCGAGGAGAGCGACTGGACGGGCATGCTGAAGTACGCGGCCATGGAGCCCAAGGCCCCGCACGTCATCTCCGTCGACTCGAGCTTCCCCGTCGTCGCCGCGCAGTCGGGCTTCGTCGCGTGGAACCTGTCGGCGCCCGTGGGCCCCGCGCGCAAGTCCTCCAGGTTCGCGCTGCGCCCCGTGGACGCCAAGGGCGGCGAGTTCCTCACGCAGGTCCCCGGCACCGCCACGCTCAAGCTGCTCCCGGGCGAAGGCAGCTCGCTCCCCGTCGCGCTGGAGACCGTGCGCGCCGCCGTCGCCGACGAGCAGCGCACGCGCTCCTGGCTCAAGGCCGACGTGAAGGAGGAGGGCGGCGCGGTGCTGCTCACCGTGCACGGCAAGGCGGTGCACTCCTCCGTCGCCAACGAGGGCGTCAACGCGCTGTGGGGCCTGTCCGCCGTCTCCTCGCGCCTCATCCTGGAGGACAACGGCATCGCCGCCATGCTGCGCGTGCTGTTCCTGCGCTTCGAGGGCGACCACCACGGCCAGAAGCTGGCCGTCGAGTACTCCGACGCCGCGCTGATGGGGCCGCTGCTCGTCGCGCCCACGATGCTCCGCGTGGCCGACGGCAAGGTGAGCCTGGGCGTCAACATGCGCCGCCCCCGCGGCCAGGACGCCGCCCGGTTCAACGCCGCGCTGGACCAGGCCGCGCTGCTCGTGGGGCAGGACTCGGACGGTCGCGTGACGGAGGCCGGCGAGCGCTACGTGGGTGACCCGCACGTGGCCGACACCACCGGGCCGCTCGTCACCACGCTGATGGCCATCTACAAGCGTCACCGCGATGACCCGGACGCCGTCCCCACGTCCGTGCGCGGCGGCACCTACGCGCGCCTGTTCCCCAAGGCCGTGGACTTCGGCCCCGGCTTCCCCGGTGACGAGTACACCGGCCACGCGCCCGATGAGTCCATCTCCCTGGAGAACCTGGACCTCACCACGCGCATGCTCGCCGAGGCCGTCTATCTTTTGTCCGTGGCCCCCGAGCCCGTCTCCGCGCCGGGGAAGTGACGCCCGTCAGGCGCCGCGGCGCGGCCAGTACACCCGGAACGTGGTGCCCTCCTCCCGCGAGGAGCGCACCTCCACGCGGCCTCCGTGCGCGCGCGCGATCTGGTGGACGATGTAGAGCCCCAGGCCCAGGCTGCGCTGCTTCTGGTACGACGATGAGGCGCCCACCGACGGCTTGAACGGGTCGAAGAGGCGAGGCTGCAGCTCCGCCGGAATCGGCTCGCCCTGGTTGTGGACCTCCATCAGCACGACGTCCGCGCCGCCTCGCACCGACGTGGTCACCGGTGAGTCGAGCCCGCCGTGCTGGAGCGCGTTGGCCACCAGGTTGCCCAGCACCTGCGCCACGCGGTCCGGGTCCCACTGGCCCGAGGTGTCGCCGGACGACTCGAACAGGAGCCTGCGCTCGGGGTGGCTCACCTGGAGCTCGTCCAGTGTCGCCTGGCAGATGTCCGCCAGGTTCATCGACTGACGCGAGACGGGGATGCCCGAGCCCAGCTTGCTGCGCGCGAAGTCGAGGATGTCCGTAATCATCCGCCCCATGCGCCCGGCGGACTTGCGGATGCGCTCCACGGCCCGACGCTCGGGCGCCTCCAGCTCCTCGGCGCGCGCGAGCTGGAACGCGGACGCGCTGATGGCGTTGAGCGGGTTGCGCAGGTCATGGCCCAGGATGGCGAGCAGCTGCTCGCGGAAGTCCACCGCCCGCTGGAGCGCGGCCTCCGTCTGCTTGTGCTGGGTGATGTCCACCACGGTGCAGCCCAGGCCCAACAGCCGCGAGCCCTGGGGCGCGCGCACCGGGTAGAACGTCGCCTGCCACACGCGCTTGCCGCGCTGGGGAATCAGTGACGGGGGCGTGGCGAACTCGAACCCGTTCAGCGGCTCACCCGTGCGCAGCACGCGCAGGAGCAGCGGCTCCATCAGGTCCGCCAGCTCCGGGGGCTGCATCTGCCGGAAGGTCCTCCCCAGGTGCGCCTCGGGCGGCGCGCCGTTGATGTCCGCGAGCGTCTGGTTGATGCGCAGGTAGCGCAGGTCCAGGTCCAGGAACGCCATGCCCAGGGGCGCGGCCGCGAGGAGCGCGTCCAGCAGTGCCAGCGAGCGCTGGGCCTCCACCCGCGCCTCGCGCTCCAGGTCCTGGATGTCGCGCTGACGCTCCACCGCGAAGCGCCGCACCGTGCGCACCACGGCGTTGTCCAGGGCCTCTTCCATCCGCTCCAGCTCCCCCACGTCGAGCGGCTGGGGTTGTGTCTCCAGCCGTCGCAGGATGCACTTGCGCAGCAGCGCGTACTCGGCCGCCACCTCGCCCGCGTCGAAGCCCTGCTCCAGTCGCTCCTCGGCGTGCTCGTCCGACAGCGAGTCCGCCTGCCCCTGCTCTCCGTGCTCGAGCGCGTCCGCGAGCGAGGTGAGCAGCATGGGCATGTGGTCCAGGAGCCACGAGGGGCGCTGGGGGGCCTGGTCGTGGAGCGCGCTCATGGCCTCCAGCCAGTCCGAGAGCACCTCGTGGTGGTGCGCGCGCAGGAACTCCGAGGCCCGGCGCGGCGACTCGCGCTCGGCCCCACCGTGCTCCGCGGCGCCTGTCTCCGGCCCCAGCATCACCGACCTCCCGAGTCCCCATCCGGTCATCCCGCCACGAATCTGGGCACGAAGGTCTTCATGGGTATGTCCGCCCTGGGGGGCTGGCGGGCGTCGGCTTCCCGAGCGCCGTGTTGGACTCCCGGGGGCGCGCCGGGCCTGGGCGCGCTCGCTGCCGACGGCCGCCGCGCCCCGTGGGGCCAGGGCTTCGTCCGTCGTCCGCTCATCGCTTCGCCCCGGAGGATGAGGTCCAGGGCTGTGGCGCCGCGCGGGCTCGGTTAGGGTGGATGACAGATGCGCACCCTCCTGCTCACCCGCTCCGATGTGTCCCGAAACCTCCAGGCGCTCTCCCTGTTGGAGGACCTGCGAGAGGCCTTCCGCACCGATGCCCTGGCTCGCACGGTGGCCCCCCAGCGCATCCGCGCGCCCCTGCACGCCGAGGGCACGGTGATGGCGCTGTTGCCCGGCAGCCTGCCCGGCGTGCCCGCGTACACGGTGAAGGTGCACTCGAAGTTCCCGGCGAGGACGCCGGCCATCCAGGGCGTGCTGCACCTGCACGACCTGGTGACGGGCGAGCTGCTGGCGGTGATGGACTCCGGCCACCTGACGGCGGTGCGCACGGGCGTGGTGGGCGCGCTCGCCGCGGATGTGCTGGCGCGGCCGGACGCGAGCCGGGTGGCCATCCTCGGCGCGGGGGTGCAGGGCGGCATCCAGCTCAAGTCCCTGCGGCTGGTGCGCTCGCTGTCGCACGTGCGCGTGTTCGACGTGGACGCCGCGAGGGCCAACGCGTTCGCCGCGCGCATGTACCAGGACTTGAGCCTGCCGGTGCGCCCGGCGGAGTCGGTGGCGGAGGCGGTGGAGGACGCGGACATCGTCGTCGCCGCGACGTGGAGCCGCGAGCCCCTCTTGCGCTCCGGGATGGTGCGGCCGGGCACGCACATCACCACGCTGGGCGCGGACGAGCCGGGCAAGGCGGAGGTCTCCGCGGAGCTCCTGCGCGAGGCGCGCTTCTTCTGTGACCACCGGGGCCTGGCCGTCTCGCAGGGCGCGGTGGGCAACGTGGGCCTGGGCGAGGAGGTCATCCGCGCGGAGCTGGGCGAGGTGCTCGCGGGCTTGAAGCCCGGGCGTGTGTCGGCGGAGGACGTGACGGTGTTCGGCGCGGTGGGGCTGCCGTTCCAGGACCTGGCCGCCGCGTGGCACGTGTACCAGGCGGCGACGGGGGATGACGCCATCGGCGGGGTGGACTTCAGCGCATGAGTGCCTGGGGCGCGCTGATGTCGCGGATGGGGCTCACGCGTCCGGAGCTGCGCGCGTGGGCCTGGTACGACTGGGCCAACTCCGCCTACGTCACCACGGTCGTCGCCGTCGTGTTCCCCATCTATTACAAGTCCGTGGCGGCCAAGGGCCTGCCGAGCGACGTGGCCTCCAGTCGCTTCGCGCTCGTCACCGCGCTGGCGCTGGGCACGGTGGCGGTGCTGTCGCCCGTGCTGGGCGCGCTGAGCGACAGGGCGGGGCGGCTCAAGACGCTCCTGGGGGTGTTCCTGACGCTGGGCGTGGCGTCCACGGTGGGGCTGGCCCTGGTGGGGCCCGGCGATTGGAAGTGGGCGCTGGGGTGCTTCGGCATCGGCAACGTGGGGCTGACGGGGTCCATCGTCTTCTCCGATGCGCTGCTGCGCCACGTGGCCCGGGACGAGGAGCTGGACCGGGTGTCCACCGCGGGCTACGCGCTGGGCTACCTGGGCGGCGGGGTGTTGCTGGCGGTCCAGCTGGTGATGCTGGTGAAGCCCGCGTGGTTCGGGCTCGCGGACGCGGCGTCGGCCTCGCGCGTGGCGTTCCTCACCGTCGCGGTGTGGTGGGCGGCGTTCTCGGTGCCGCTGTTCCTGCGCATCCCCGAGCCCCGGCCCACGGGGGACGCGCAGGTGCCGCGGTTGTCATTGGGTGGGGTGTTCGCGCAGTTGTTGGAGACCTTCCGCGCGCTGCGCCAGTACCGCGAGGCATTGCTGCTGCTCGTGGCGTACCTGCTCTACAGCGACGGCATCGGCACCATCATCCGGTTGTCGACGCTGTATGGGACGGAGCTGGGCATCGGCCAGGGGGCGCTGATGGGAGCGCTCCTGATGACGCAGGCGGTGGGGGTGCCGTGCGCGGTGCTCTTCGGCCGCGCGGCGTCGCGGGTGGGGCCGAAGCCGGCGCTGATGTTCTCGCTGGCGGTGTACGTGGTGGTGACGTTCCTGGGCTACTTCATGCGCTCGCCGGTGCACTTCTTCGCGCTGGCGCTGCTGGTGGGCATGGTGCAGGGCGGCAGCCAGGCGCTGAGCCGTTCGATGTTCGCGCAGATGATTCCGCGCCACCGCGCGGCGGAGATGTTCGGGCTCTTCAGCGTGTTCGAGAAGGTGACGGCGGTGGCGGGGCCGCTGGTGTTCGCGGCGACGGTGGAGCTGACGGGCTCCAGCCGGCAGGCGGTGCTGTCGCTGCTGGTCTTCTTCGGCTCGGGCGCGCTGGTGCTGTGGCGCGTGGATGTCGCGGAGGGCAAGCGCGCGGCGCGCGAGTCCGAGGCTCGCGCGGGCTGGAGTCAGGCCCCGCTGACGGCGGAGGCGGCCGAGGCGGTGCGCGCGGAGTAGCGCTGGGTGCCATGGGAGTGGATGGCGATTCATCACGCCTGGACCTGCCACGTCGTTCAAGTCGGGGGAGCGCTGGGGGTACCTTGAAGTGAACCCCGCAATCCCTCACCACCACTGACCCACCACCGGCGCGGCGCGAGTCGCCCGGTCGACGTGTGTTCTTCGTGGCTCATGCGGGGCACGCAGCGGAGGCGTGTATGCACGAGAGGCGAAGCTGTCTGGCTGCGCTGCTGTTGTTGCTGTCGGGGGCCTCTCGGGCAGACGAGGTCGAGGCACCGGCACTACCCGCAGAACTGGGGGAAGAGGCGCGATGGACGAACCTGCTGCGCGTCGAGGCCATGCCGTGGGCGCTGATGCCTCGCGGTGGCGCGGGGACGGAGGAGGGATTTCTCCAGATAGAGCCCACCTTCGTCATCGAGTACGGCGCGGAGTTTGGCGTCAACCTCGGGGCTCCCGTGCGGTTGCGCCTGTGTGGGCCAGATGGCGGCGGGGTGTTCCGGCGCGAGGACTGGGACTCCCTCTCCGATTGGGGACAGCTGGTGCGGAGTCTCAAGCTGGGCTCGGACAATGCGCCCTGGGCGCTGTGGTTCGGCGAACTGGAGAGCTACACCCTGCTGACGGGCCACCTCGTCCGGCGCTACGCCCACCGCGCGAACCCGGACTACCACCCCGTCGCAGGTGTCGTCACAGGGTCCCTGGGGCCTGTCTACGTGGAGGCGTTCTCCTCGGACATGCTGGGGGCGCGGCTGATGGGGGCCGAGGTTGAACTGGATGTCGAGCATGTGCTCTTCGGCAAGCCCGAGCAGCGGTCGCGCTACACGTTGAGCGTGTCCGCCGTGCACGACTGGGGGCGAGCTGGAGGGCGCGCGCCCCCGGTGACGTTGGCGCACCTGGATGCCGTGGCCGTGTTCTGGGTACGTCCGGCATTTGAGGCGCACGCTTTCGCGGGCTGGGGAGGCAAGCCGGGAGACTCTGACGCTTGGGGTGTGGTGGCCGGGTTGGGCATGGAGTCCATCACGCAGACGGTGGACCTGTGGTTGAGGCTGGAGGCAAGGCGCCAGCATGGCGGCTTCCGGCAAGGTTTCTTCGGCGTGGATTACGAACTGGCGCGCTTCCAGGCGGCGGGGCCGGACGGGGGTCCACTCGCGGATGCGCCCTTCCCCCATGGCTACTCGGTCTTCGGCGAGGCGGAGGTCGGCTGGGATGCCGTCCAGTACGGAGGGCTTCGGAAACACCTGAAGCTGTCGCTGGGGGCGGAGGCGTTCTCCTGGGGGCGCGTCGACGTCGATGGGCGTGTGGCGGTGCAGCTCTTCGAACGTGCGCTGGACCTGTCGCTGAAGGGCCTCGTCGTCGGAGCTGGGAAGCCCGGGGCGCGCTATCTGGGAGCGGCGGAAGTCCGCTGGAGGTTTCTCGGCGGGAAGCTCTACGCGATGGGGACAGGCGGCACGCTGCTGTTCCCCACGTCAGCAGGAACGCTGCGACCAGGGGCATTCGCGTCGGTGGGCCTGGGGGTGGACAATGCGCGCTGACGCCCTGCTCGTGACAGTGGCGCTGCTTGCCACCGGCTGCGCCTCGCTGACGCAGGTGTCAGCGCACCCGGGGATGACGCGCGAGGCTCTCGGGGAGAGGCCTCGCGAGCCCCAGCTTCACACATCGGCTGGACCCTCGGGTGACGTCCGAACCCGGCACCGTCGAGGGTTTCGTGTCAGCACGTCGAACGATGTGAGCCCCACCGTGGGGAGCGCTGTGGTGCCCCCTGCGTCGCAGGTGGATGCGTGGGAAGCCTTGCTGACGAACGCGGGGATTGAGGAGCGGGACGAGCGGCCGATTCCAGGCGGCCCTCTCACCCCTGCCCAGGCGGTGCGACTGCTGAGTGCACTGCTCGGCAAGCCCGTGTCCCTGGGCCAGTTCCCGTCGCGACTCGCGGTGGGCCATGTCCTGCGCGGTGTGGTGGCGCACGGGGAGATGTCGCGCGCCGAGTTGGTGCGACAGGTCGAGCGATTCAAGCATCTGGCGGTGCTGCGTCCTGACGGATGCATGGCCTGGGTCGTCACCGGGAGAACACAGCAGCGAGTCGCTCTCGTCGAATGGAAGGACGGCGCGTTTCGCGCACATCAGTTCGAGCTGGGGCGCTTCTATGCGGGGCAAACCGGCGTTTATCGCCTGCTGGATGACGGGTTGCGGGAAGTGGATGGCCGCCCGCTGGCGGAGGTCTACGACGACGCGGACTACGTGGGCCGCACGCTGGACGGAGCTGAATCGGCGCTCGTGAAGCTGGCGCTCTGCATCGGCCATTTCTTCACGTACCCGCTGGACAGCATCGCCGCGCTCAAGCACCTGCCCGCCGGTGTGGCCGCGCTCATCGAGGCGTCCCCGGAGTACTTCGAGCGCTTCCGGCATCTGCCCCAGGGGGAGCAGATCGAGGCGGTGGCGGAGCTGGCTACGAACCTCCTCGTCGCGACCGGGACGGCTGGGGCGACGACGCGCACGGTGACCGGAGCACTGGCGGGAGCGGAAGCCACGGTGCCGGCGTTGTCGCTGTCCGTTCAGGGGGCGCTGACCCTCGAGCGCGTGGCGGTTCCAGTTGGGCGCGCGGCGGCAGTACTCGGAGGGGGGCCTGGGGCAGCCGTCATCCTTCAACGGGCAACCACGGCGGTAAATGACGGTACGCCAGCCCAGGAGCCAGGACACTGGGGGCCCGCGAAGGAGGCCATGAAGCCACCTGCCCGGCGCTACCAGGAGCAGATCACGGGTCACTCCGCCGACGATGCCTATTGGGTCGGAGGGATGAGTGCGCCGGCCGGAGGTGTGAAGTTCGATGGATTCAAGAAGGGCGTGCTGTTGGAGGCCAAGGGCCCCGGGTATGCGAAATTCTTCGATGAGATGGAGCCCAAGGAATGGTTCCGATATTCCGGAGCACAGGGGCTCGTCGACCAGGCACAGCGGCAGACCAACAAGGTCCGCGGTCTGGGCATCCCGATTGAATGGCATGTCGCCGAAGCTCAGGCCGCCGCCGCGTTCCGACGGCTCTTGGAGGGTGCGGGTATCGAAGGCATAAAGGTCCTCCACACTCCCGCCCTCTGAGGAGAACACCATGGCCAGAACACCCGAGGCCGCTCCCCGTCCCGAGGCCTACTACGCCGGCGCCTACTGGGGGCCTCGGAAGGAGTCCCCAGAAGATTGTGCTTTGCACACGGCAACCCTGCTCAACCGCCTGGCGGAGTGCGACCCGCTTCTCGCGCACTGGTACAAGCCAACCAAGTCCCGCGCCTTGGCGGCCATGGTCTCGTTGATGCCGCCAGACATGCCGACTCTTGCCGAGCAGTTCCGGCGAGGCGTCAACCGCGAACGAGGAGGCCCGGTCATCGAGCAACTGGGCTTCAGCTTCTGGTTCGACAATGGAGGGTCAGCGGGAGATTGCGCAGCGCTGCGCATCACCTCGGGCGCCTATTCGGAGGCCGTCCCCAACTATTGCACGCTGACGCTCCCCAAGCGCGGGCCGAGCGCGGAGCGGATGCTCTCGGTTCCTGTACTGCCCCGAGTGGTGGGCAGCATGGCCTCGGCCTGGGATGCGGACTGGGCGCTCGCTACGTCGTGGGAGCACCGCGAGACGCTCCCTGAAGGAACCAGGACAGGGACCTTCGTCGGTTGGGTCACATACCTGTCCCTGCGACGTGGGAGGGTGCCACCCCTGCCAGCTCCCGTGCGCATCGAGCCGCTCGAAGGCAAAGGAACACTCGTCATCCTGACTCCAGAGCGCTTCACGGCGACGAACCCGGAGCATGTCGCGCTGGCGCGGCACGTGCGCGAGGTGCTGACCGCGGCTGGGCTCCTGCAGCCTGTCACTCCCTGAGTCTGGAAGAGTCAGGCTGCCATTGATGGCGCGGCGGGCGAACGGTCTCCGCGCTCAGTGCTGCACGTGGGCCACTTCGCGGGGCGCGGAGAAGAGGCTGTCGCGGCCGTGGTGGAGCACCACCTCGCCGTGGAGCACTTCGCTCACGTCGTCGAACGACACCGCGAAGTCGTGACGACGCAGCAGGCCCTTCTCGACGATGAGCTCCTTCTCCGTGATGTCGACGATGCGGCCGACGATGTGGCCGTCATTGCCTCGGACCTTCATGCCCTTGTGAATCTCGGCGCGGGTGAACATGGGAGCTCCCTGGGGGGCGTGGGAAGTACCCCTCGACGTGAAGCTGGGGCGCCACCCCGCACCGTGCACCACCGGACGTCATGACAGACCTCCCGGTCTCCTGGTGCCGCGCCGTGCGCCCGCCCGGCGGCCTGCTTCCCGGCTGGATACGCAGCATCACCCCGTGGTCGCTCGCCGGAGCGTGCCCATCTTGGCCCGGGGAGGTGTGCGCATGGTCGTCGGCTTCATGGCATCGCGGACGGGACGTTGGCTTCGAATCGTGACCGGGTCCTGTCTGGTGCTGGGAGGACTGCGCGCGGGGACGGCGAAGGGCGCGGGGCTGGCCCTGCTGGGGCTCGGCCCCCTGGTCGCCGCCTCGCTGGACCTGGTGCTGATGGGGCCCCTGTTCGGTCTGCCCCTGCGCGGCGAGGACATCCGCCGCGAGCTGGGCGTGAACGAAGAGGCCTCGCTGCTCAACGGCCACCGCCGCGCGGCCTCGTCCCGCGCGGCGATGCTGCTGCACTGAGCCTCAGCTCTTGCCCACCTGGAACGGGATGTCGAGCGTGCCCAGCGACTCACCGCTGTTCGCGTCGACGGGCCGCGCCTCCAGCACGACGCCGCTCTCGCGGCCCGTGACCACCTGGAAGTAGATGAAGCCCTGCACCGTGCCGCCGTCGCCCAGCGTGCCCTCGGGCAGCGCCTGACGGAGCATGTCCTGCGTGGGCAGCGGCTCCTCGCACTGGTACGCGTAGGGGCCCGGGCCGTACGGCCCATAGAACGGATAGAACGGGCTGCCCCAGCGTGGACCGAAGCGCGAGCCCCACCGGAGCCCTCCGCCCAGGTACACCCATGAGCGCCCCGAGCCCCCCGTGCCCTCGTCCATCGACGAGAGGGCCGACTGCCTGAGCGAGAAGGGCGCCAGCGCGGAGTAGCGGAAGCGCGACTCGGTGCCCACGAGCGAGAAGTCCTCGTAGCGGATGCGCAGCGTCCTGCCGCTCTGGTTCTCCAGCCGGATGTAGACGGGCGTGAGCGTGCGCTCCAGGTTCGCCGGCGAGCCCTTCCACGCGGAGGCGTCCGCCACCAACCTCACCCCCGCGCCCTCCGCGACGGCCGAGTCCTGGTCCGCGGGCAGCACCTGGGCCTGCGTGGTGGGCTTCAACGTGTTGGTATTCGAGGCACAGCCCGCCACCACCAACAGGGCGACGAGCGGCACGAGCGCGCGCATGGGATGTCTCTCCTTTGCTGGAAAGGTAACCCTCGCGTGCCTCACGCCGCCCGAGAGAGCGGCGCCACCCCGGAACGCCGCCGAGCGCAGAGGGGCCTCACTGACTGGCGGGCGGCGTGGGCTCCGCGGCCGCGTGCGGCCACGCGGGGGACGTCAGGCTGCTCCAGTCCTGCTGCCGCGCCCAGTCCTCGAACGTGTGCCAGCGCACGTCCGGATAGTCGTGCCGCAGCGTGAGGATGTCCGCGTGGTAGCCCACCCGGTCCAGCCACTCGTACATCGCGGCCAGGTCCTCGCTGCGCTCGCGGATGTACTCCAGCGGCAGTTGCTCGAAGTGGATGCGGTGCCCGCTCACCATGGAGAGCAGCCCGGCCGCCTGCTGTCCGGTCACCTCGTCCGAGGCCACGTCGATGCGCTGCTCCAGGTGTCGCTCGCCGTTCTCCAGCACCTTCACGGCGAAGGCGGCCAGGTCCTCGACGGTCACCATCTGCAGCCCGCGCGTGGGCGGCAGGCCGATGGCGAACACGCCGGCGCGCAGGCCCTCCTCGAACATGGGGCTGGTGAGGTTCTCCATGAAGAACGTGGGCCCCAGGATGGTGAAGGGCAGGCCGCTCTGGCGCAGGTGCAGCTCCACGCGGTGCTTGCTGTCGAAGTGGGGGATGCCCGTGAGCCGGTCGGCCCCGGCGACGGAGGTGTAGACGAAGTGCTTCACCTCGGCGAGCCGCGCGGCGTTCACCTGGTTCATGCCATGGCGTAGAAGGCGTCCACGCCCTCGGCCACGCGGGCGAGCGTGTCCACGTCGTCGAAGGTGCCCACGGCCAGCTCGGCGCCCAGCGTCTCCAGCGCGCGCGCGCCGGGAGCTTCGGGGTTGCGGACATAGGCGACGACGCGGTGTCCGCGGTGGAGCAGGTGGCGCGCCACGGCACCGCCCTGCCGGCCGGTGGCGCCGGTGACGAGCACGGAGAAGGAGTGGGCCCTGGTCATGTGTGAACCTCGCGACAGCCTGGACTGCGGGATGTCGGGAAGGTGGGGACGATGAGGGCCTCTGACGAGCGTGGAGCAGGCGGCGCTTGTGCCCTCGCCCGAGCCCGCCGGGCAGCAAGGCGTGCAGGCCCCCCTCGTTTTCCCTCCCAAGTCCTCCCCCGGCCGGGCCGCGTGCGTGCGATGGTGCCGCCGCTCATGAGCAAGCGAGACAAACCGCAGGAATCCACGCTGGTCACGGCCGCCCGCTCCCTCGACGAGGGACTGGAGCGGTTCGAGGCCCTGGCCCAGCAGCTCCAGGACGCGCCCCTCCAGGCGGAGAAGCACCTGGAGAAGGCCTCCGCCACCCTCAAGGCGCTGGCGGACATGGACGAGGAGCTGCGCGCCCGCGTCGCCGGACTGGTGGGCGCCATCTCCCAGGTGCGTGACCGGCAGCAGACCCAGGCGGAGGCCGTGCAGGCGCGCGCGATGGAGCTGCAGCAGCGCACCGAAATCTTCAAGGACCTGCTCGTGCGCTACGGCTCGTTGGGGCAGAGCGCCGGAGAGCTCAACGTGCGGATGCAGGAGTTCGCCGCGCAGCGCCAGCAGGCGAAGACGCCCGAGGAGAACGCGGCGCTGGCCACGTCGTTCCAGTCGCTCCAGGACCGCATGGGCGAGGTGGCCGACGAGGCCCAGTCGCTGAGCCAGGCCGCGGAGGAGAAGGACTTCAACGACATCTCGCGGCAGGCAGAGTCGCTGCGTCAGCAGCTGTTGTCCGCGCGCAACAAGCTGTCGCTCCTGCAGAAGAGCTTCGGCGGGTGAGGGGCGCTCAGCTCAGGTAGGTGGGGGCGAACTCGTCCGGGCTGTTGATGGGGCGTCGTCCCGAGAAGCCGTCGTACATGCCGTGCCAGTGCGAGACGGCGGGCTCGCCGATGCGCCAGCACAGGTAGACGGGCTCTTCACCGCGGTGGGCCCGGAAGTCGACGAGCCCCTGCGCGCCTTTGATTTCCAGGCCCATCTCGTGGAACTGGCGCAGCTCGACACGGACCTTCTCGAGCAGCGCGTCGCGCTCCTCGCGCAGGGCCTCGTGGTTGGCCAGGGCCTTGCCCTCGGGCGTGCCGAGCGTCTCCACGAGCTGTTGCACCCGCTCCACCCAGGGGCGGATGTGCTCGAAGGTGCGGCTCAGGAGCGGCACCAGTCGATTGGCCTCGTCGACGCTGAAGTAGCGCATGGCCGGGGAGCATGCAGGGCGCTCGGGCGCATGACCATCCGTGGTGTGGCCGGAGCGCGCGCGTTTGCGCACGGCCTGACGCTCAGCCGCGCAAGAGGGAGGTGTGGTTGTCCTGAAGCCAGCGTTGCGCGGCGTCCTTCAGGGGGAAGGTGTCCTCCCGTTGAAGGAACGCGGGCGAGTGTCCCGGCGCGCAGCGGCCCTGGGCATCCAGGCCGTCGCCGTCCTCCTCGTGGAGGTCGGCGTGGAGCAGGGAGTGGAAGACGAGGTAGTCCACGACGAAGGCGGGGACGTGGGGCCGGTCCAGCGCGGGGTGGATGCGGATTTCCCTCAGGCGCGCGTCGTAGCCGCCCAAGTGGATGGAGCGCCTGCGGCCCTTCGACGGGCGACGCGCCCAGCCGATGTCCACCTGGACCCTGTCGTCGAACCAGTCCGCGTTGAGGCGCGACTGGACGGCGCGCAGGTCGAAGCAGCGGCCGCGTGAGCGCAGCGCCTTGCCGGGGCGGCGCTCGCGGCGCACGAGGTCCTGGTGCTCGCGTGCGTAGGATTCGAGGAGCGCGCTCGCGCTGGCGTCGGAGCGCGCGGCATAGAGCGCGATGGCGCGCACGACGTCGTCAGGGGCTTCGAGGAAGAGGTGGTGCACGCGCAGCCGCAGGCCCTGGGGGACGCGGCGGAAGCTCACCAGCGTGGCTCGGTTGTCGGTGAGGCGCAGGTGCACGGGCGCGCCGAGGAGCTGCGAGAGCCGCCGCGCGAGGCTCGCGGCCTGCAGGAGGGCGTCCTCGCGCTCCGGGAGACGACGCCCGTCGTGCGGCTCCGCGCGGGGAGGTGATGCCGGCTCGACATCGAGGCCGTCTTGGAGCGGGGGAAGGCGGCGTCCGTCGTGCGGTCTCGCAGCGGGCGGCGACGCCGGCTCGACTTCATGACCTCGTTTCAGAGGCAGCGGGCTTTGCTGTTCGTCGACCACGCGGGCGGCACGGTGCGCGGCCCGGTCGGATGACGCGGTTGGCGTCAGCGGCTCGCTGTCCGTTCGTGGTGCTCGCGGCCCACGGGCGGGGCGGGTGCTGGCGCGTGGAAGGGACTCCTCGCGCGCGGGCCCGGCCGGGTCGAACAGTCCGAGCTGTGAGGGGGGCGGGGCTCCCATCGCTCCGAAAAGGTATGCCCGAGAGGGGGGAGGTTTCCAGCGGGATGCTCGTCCGGCTGGTCGCCATGCGACAGGCTATGCGGGACGCGTCCTGAACGGACCCGACACCTCGTACGTCACGCCGCGCCCATCCGTGCCGCGCTGCGAGCTGAGATAGAGCCGCTTGCCATCGGGGCTGAAGGCCGCGCCCGCCAGCTCCGAACCGGGGTGCCCCACCACTTGGAGGAATGGCGTCACCTTCCGGTCCGGCGTGAGCAGGCACAGCTGCATGTCATCGCCGTCCTCGCAGACGAACACCTCGCGGGCCTTGGACAGGGTGAGGTTGTCCACGCCTCGCAGCGGCGCGCTCGGGTACGTCGCCGCGTCGTAGAGCACCTCGAGCCGGTGGGTCAGCGGCGTGTACGCCCAGACGCGGTTGTCGTGCTTCGTCGTGAAGTACACGATGCCGCCTTCACTCCAGCAGCCCTCGCCGCCGGCGAACACCGTCGTCTCCTTCGCGTTGGCCTGCTGCGCGGCGGACGTCAGCGGCGAGACCGGCACCCAGCGCACCCGCGCGCCCGAGCGCGCATCGCTGATGACCTGCGCGGCTTCCAGCGTGCCCTCCTCGAGCGACGGCCACTTCGCCGACGTGAAGCGATAGAAGCGCCCGGTGGGCGTGTCCTCCGTGAGGTACAGGCGCCGGCCCAGCTCGTCCACGGCCGCGGCCTCGTGCACGAAGGCGCCCAGCATGGGCCTCGCCACACCCTGTCCCGGCTTCGTCGGGTCGCACTCCCAGACGAGCCCCTGGCGGTGCTCCTCGCACGACAGCCACGTCCCCCAGGGCGTGGGGCCGCCCGCGCAGTTGAGGTGCGTGCCCGAGAGGATGCGCCACGCGCCCGTGACCTGCCCCTTCGCGTCGAAGCGCACCGAGGACACGCCACCGTCCGGGGACACCTCGCTGTTGCTCGCGTAGATCCACCCGCCATCCGGCTGGGCGAAGCAGGCCCCTCCGTCCGGTGCCAGGTGCCACACGTAGTTCGTTCCCGGCACCACGTCGCCGCTGCGCGCGATGACTCGCGAGGTGAAGCCACGTGGCAGGCGAAGCCCGTTCGCGTCCGCGACGTCCGCCAGGGCGCCATATGGGCCGATGCCCGGCGTGGGCGGCGCGGCGTACACGTTGCGCCAGAAGCCCAGGCTGCCGAGGGCCAACGTGCCGCCCCCCAGGGCGCCGAATCGCAGGAAGTGACGACGGTGCATGCCCCTGTTGTCGCCCATGTCCTCCGCGAGGGGAAGCGCCACGGAGTGGCGGACGTCGGTGATGCTCCCGCCATGCAGGCAGGCACCTCGTCGGCCTGCTGCCTTCGTGTGCGGACCCACGTTCCCGGGTGGTCTCAACGCCCCGGCTGCAGGTAGCTCACGCGAGACGACTCCTCGACGGCGCTCTCGGTGACGCGGGCCTCGACGAACTCATAGCCCATCAACGCGAAGACGCGGTCCCGGTAGAAGATGGGGCGCGCGTTGCCGTACCAGTCCGTGCACGACTTGATGCACCCGTCATCAGGAGCCTCCGTGGACGCCTCCAGCGCGCCCAGGCTCGACAATCGCAATCCCGCGTCCACCCGCAGGAAGGACACCTCCGCGGAGCCGTATCTCAAGTGACTCCACGAGCCCCCCTGCATCCGCACGGGCAAGCCCATGACGCCGCCCCCCGTCCCATCCGGCTTGAAGAAGAACCCGTGACTGCGCGTCTCGCCCTGGGTCGCCCCGGGGCGTGAGAGCGAGTCACTCCTCACGGGCCCACCTTCCGTGAGCGCCAGCGTGCTCAACCTCAACCCGAACAAGTCCTGCCCCACCACGAGCGCGCCCGTGCTCCCCAGCGGCTCCAGCCGAGTCACCGAGTGCTCCAGCACCAACCGATGCACGTCCGAGGGCACGCGCACGTCCGTCACCCACACCGCGTGCTCACCTCGACTCGAACCCTGATTCGTCGCATCGCCCGAACCCCACAGCACCTGGTCCCCCACGAAGCGATTGCGCAGCGTGCCCGTCACCGGTCCCGGCAGCACCGTGAAGTGCTCCGCGCGCAGCCCGCGCAGCTCCGCGTCGAACGCCGCCACCGGCGCACGCAGGAGCGCGAAGCGTCCCTCCCCCCGCGTCAGCTCCGGCCCCCACATCGAATCGCCCTGGCCCGTGGCCACGAGCAGCGCATCCAGATGTCCATCCTCGTTCTGCCGGAACGAGAACTGGTCGATGGGCGCACCCCGCGCACGAAGCGCCCCAGGCTCGCCGCCATCCAACGGCAGCCGATACACCACCGAGTCCCGAGCCGTGCTCCGCGCCCCATCCTCCACCGCCCACCACTCGAAGCCCGGAGACACCCACAGGTACACGGCGTCCCGCGACACGTAGAAGGTCCGCGAGACGGGCGCCATCAACGCGCTGGCCGTGCACGTGAACTCCGCCGCGTCCAGGTCACACCGCACCACCGTGTGCAGCATCGGCTGCAACGTGGTCTGCACCGGCTTGAACACCTCCAGTCGCGAGAGGATGGGGCGCCAGGCCGTCGTCTCGTTGCCGCGTACCCACGCGCGCGTGGACGGCAGGGACACCGTGCCGCCCGACAGGGGATGATAGGGCAGGTAGAACACCAACGTGCCGCCCACCAACCGGCTCGTGTAGTTGCGGCTGGAGTAGTAGTCGCTCGAGCTGATGAAGTGCGTGGCCTGGTGGCTCAACCCGCCCGCGTCGTCCAGGTGGAACAGGCCAATCTCGGTCGCGTTCACCGAAGCGCTGTAGCCCACGACGACGATGCGCCGTCCGTACACCAGCATCTCGTCGTACCAGGTGCCTCGGGTGAAGCCCGGCGCGTGCGCGTCCACCTGCGTCACCGGCTCCAGCGCGCCCTCCCCCTGGCGCACCGTGAAGAGCCGTCCCCGCCGCAGCACCACGAACCAGTCCCCCACCGCCTTGACGATGTCGCCCTCGTCGACGCCGGCCTCCTGGTTGTGGGTGATGGAGGGCTCCGGCTCGTCGGGTGTCTGCGGTGACGGCTCTCCGTCCGCGTGCTCACCGCCGCAGCCGAGGACGGGGCCACCTCCCGTGGCCAGACTCGCGCGAATCGCCTCCACCCGCGCCAGGTGCGCATCGAGCTCCGCCTCCGAGCTGAAGCGCTCCAGCCGCGTGAAGGTGATGGACTCCACCTCCGCGCGCGTGAGGGCGCGACGCTCTGGGGGACACGCCGAGATGACGAGGGCGAGCAGCAACCCCGTCACCAGATGATGACTCCGAGGACGACGCGATGGGCGCATGGGTCCGCCCATCCAGCAAGGCCCATACCAGGGGTGGGGCCCTCGGTCTCAGAGCGACAGTCACACGTGGGGGACACGACGTGGGCGCACGAGCGCGACGCGCGTGTCAGGGGTGCTCACGACTCGCGGCACAGCCGGTCCACGCGGCCCAGCAGGGTGGGCATGCGCGAGGCGCCGTGCATGCGCTGGATGGACTCGGCGGCGGCGGTGGTGCTCAGGCCCACCGCGCTGACGAACAGCGGGCGCTGGCTCTGGCCGCGCAGCACTGGCAGGGCGACGTCGCTGGAGTGGAAGGACGTCTTGGCCACGCCGATGACGGGGACGGCGCGCCCCAGCGCCTCATGCAGATGGGCTCCCAGCCCCGGCTTGTCCTGGCCGAGCCAGACGTAGCCGTCGACGACGATGGCCTCCAGCGGCTGGGTCACCAGGGCGAGCACGCGCAAGAGGTGGGGCAGCTCCCGGCGGTAGAACTGGCCGGGCTCGTACTCCGCCGCGCGAGGCCCGCGGTCCACGTGGTGCCCGGCCTCCACACCGTCCACCCAATCGCGAAACAAGACGCACGCGGCCACGGTGAGGTCTTCGCGGTAGTCCACGTCCACGCAGGCGAGCATCTCGTCATCTCCTTGGTGTGAAAC
Source organism: Myxococcus sp. AB025B (assembly GCF_006518215.1). Lineage (NCBI taxonomy): Bacteria > Pseudomonadati > Myxococcota > Myxococcia > Myxococcales > Myxococcaceae > Myxococcus > Myxococcus sp. AB025B. The sequence continues at coordinate 18,201 of NZ_SRLW01000031.1, read as the reverse complement.
GGCCCGCCGCGGACGCACGGGCCGGAGGCCGGCTGACCTCGCTCGACTCAGGGGTCGACGATGCTGCCGGGGTCGACCTTCGCGGCGCGCAGCTTCTCGAGCACGGCGTCGTCCGGCCAGGACAGCGTCCGGTGTCGCGGAGGCCACGCCCCGGGCACGGGCGTCAGGCAGTGGCCCGCCAACCGGAGCACGTCGGCGAAGGGCACCATGCACAGCTCGTCCGAGCCCTCCTGGGCCGCCTCGACGATGACCACGTCCGTCTCCGGCAGCATCGAGTCCACCTCGCGGGCCCAGCTGCACCAGGAGATGGGCCGGCTGTCCCGCTCGCGCACGATGACGCTGAAGCTGGGGACGAACACGTCCAGCTCGCTCGACTGGTGCTGGGCCTCGAGCAGCGCCTTCTGTTCGCCGTACTCGACCATGGCGAAGCGCACGTGGTTGCCGCGGATGCGCTGCGCGAGCGCGTCGTCGCCCGGGCGCCGGTACGGCACCACGCGGCCCGCGTCATCCACCGTGTAGAGCGCGAAGGAGATGCCGCGCGAGCTCGCCTCGTGCTCCCGCTCTGCCACGTCGCACAAGCGCTCCAGCATGACCGGGTCCTGGTCCCCGGTGATGAGCATCATGGAGCGCGTGGGGATGGCGGCCACGGGGCGCCCCTTCACCTTGCCCGCGAAGGACGCGAGGAAGCCCGGCAGGAGCAGCCGTGACGCCTCGTAGGTGTCGTTCGAGTCCACCGACCACAGCGGGCTGGGGCGCTCCTCCTGCAGCTCCACGCCCACGTCGCGCAGGGTGTCCAGGTGGGCGTACGCGGCCTGGAAGGCCTCGTCCACGCTGACGCCCCACTGCGCGAGCAGGTCGGGCTGCACGTACATGCTCGTCTCCGGCAGGTCGACCACCAAGAGCTCGCGCAGGAAGGGGATGGTGCGCCGCTCCACCATGAAGCTGGAGGCGTGCGCGCCCGTCGGCATCTGGCCGCCGAACGAGGCCGCGCGCGGCACGGGCAACAGCCGCTCGCGAGCCTCCTCCCAGGTGAGCGAGCTGCCGCTCGGGCTGGAGATGGCGCTGATGAAGCGCTCGATGATGCGCGTGCGCTCCTCGGGGGAGACCTCGCGCGTCTCCGCGAAGAGGTTCTCCAGGTACGTGCGCATCTCCTTGCCGTGGTACAGGAAGCTCAACCCGTACTCGCCCGGCAGTCGCGTCACCTGCGACACGGCGGGGTCGGCGTTCAACACCGACTCCGTCTCGCGCAGCAGGTACTCCCGAGGGTCCACCGCCGCCTGCGTGTCCTCGACCTTCTTCCCGAACCCGAACAGCTTCTTGAAGAAACCCATGCGGGTTTCCTACTACAGCCCCAGGTACGTCAGCAGCGCTCCCATGTCCGCATCGGAGAGGGCCTCCAGGCTGTAGGCGGGCATGTTGCCGCCGATGTGGAAGAACTGGCCGTGTCTCACCTTCTCGATGACGACGAGCGAGTGGGGGATACCCGGGAAGAGCTCGTCGTAATCCCGCGTCACCTCCGGCAGGATGGAGGCCAGCTCCGTCAGGCGCCCCGCGCCTGTGTGGAGTTCACCGTGGCATTCCTGGCAGGCCGCGCGATACACGGTTTGTCCGCGCTCCATGCTGCCGCGAGGCACTTCCACGATGTCCTTCACCACGGTGTAGGGCAGGGCGGGCGCCTGGGCATCCGGGCTGATGCTCACCAGGTACTCGTACAGCGCGCGGCTCTGGGGCGAGTCCACCGGCAGCGGCTGCACGCCGCGCATGAAGCTGACGTAGCAGAAGTTCACCGCGTCCAGCAGGTTCGTCTCGTAGCCGCCCCACCAGTCCGGACGCGACACCACGTTGTGCAGCGTGTAGCCGGAGTCCATGCGGCCATCGAGCGGCGTGGGCGTCGTCGCGTGACAGGTGGCGCAGGAGAAGGCGTTGAACTGGCTCTCCGACAGGCGCGCGTCGCGGAACAAGAGTTCGCCGTACTCCGCCGCGGTGGGCGGCTCGGCCTCGTCACCACACGAGGAGGCGAACAGCGCGAGCGCCACGCAGGGCCACAGCTTCCAGGACGCGCCGCTCATCGTCGACCTCCGAGGATGCTCACCGAGTCCGGGAAGATGCCCACGCGCACGGTATTCACCACCGCGCCGTCGGCCAGGTTCACCGCGTGCAACGTGCCGGGGCCCACGTGGTCGCCCTCGCAGACGACGAGCGCGTGGCTGCCATCCGGCGTCAGCGTCGCTTGATGCGCGTTGAGACAGCCCTCGGGTGCCAGGTCGATTTCGCGTTGGATGTTGCCTGTGGCCGCGTCGATGACGAGCAGCGCCTCCACGCCCTGGTACGGCACGTAGAGCGTCTTCCCGTCCTGGCTGAAGTCCCCGAACATGGGCGCGCCCGCGAGGCGAATCGTGCGCGCGGCGTTCATCGTGTTCGTCGCGGACTCCAGCACCTGCAGCTCGCGGCTCGCCATGGAGCTGACCCAGACATCGCCCGTGGTGGGTGACATCGTCAGCGCGTAGGGCTGGTGCCGGGGCGCGATGGCGGTGCCCGCGCCGGGGGCCACCTTCACGCGCCGGGGCTTCTCGGTGAGCGCGGTGAGGTCGACGATGGCCACCTCGTCGGACCAGCAGGCGATGTACGCGGTGCGCTCGTCCGGGGACAGGCGGATGGCGTGCGGCGCCGGGCACACCTCAAGCATGGCCTTCCGGGTCATCGTCTCCGCGTCGATGATGGCCAGCCGCGCGTGCATCTCCTCCTCGGTGCCACCGCGCCGCGCCACCTCGACAATCTTCAGCGTGTCGAAGTGCGACTGGTACAGCGTCTTGCCGTCCTTGCTGACGATGACGTCGCCGGGGTTGGGGTCCACGCGCACCGCGCCGACCCGCCGGTTGTCGCGCGCGTCCAGCTTCAGGCAGTAGCCGTCATCCGAGCCCGTGCCGTGCGCGCCGTGGGGACCCGAGCCGCCGCCCGGCACGTAGTTGGAGATGCCCACGTAATAGAAGGCGCCGTCCGGTGACACCGCCGTGTGGTGGGGGCCCTCCAGCTCCACCGGGTTGAGCCCCACCGGCACGCGCGCCAGCTCCCTCCAGCCCGGCGCGGTGGCGCCATCCAGTTCCAACAGACTCACGGTGTCATCCAGGCTGTTGGTCACCAGGACGCGTCCGCCCGGACCGGGAGGGGGCACGGTGCTGCCCTGGGTCCACGGCGTTTCATGCTCGTACTGGAGGCCGTCCGGGGGCTTCACGCCGTCGAAGGGGCTCTTCTCCTCGGAGCAGGCGCCGAGCAGCAGTCCCAGCGCGGGCACCCACGCGCGCGCGAGTCGTCGCGTCATGGCGCCTCCGGCTCGATGCGGAAGGTGACGGGCTGGGCCAACAGGTACGGCCCCTCCTGGATGCGGTTCTGGAGCAGGTACGCGCTCGTCACCTGCACGGACAGGTCCTTGCCGGCGTTGGCCTTGAGCGTGTCCCACGTCGCGGCGTCGAGCTGCCAGGACAGGTTCGAGGTGAGCATCTCCACCGGGCACTCGCGCCCGGGCACCGTCACCTGCACCCAGTAGATGTCCCCGGTGAACGGCGGCAGGTGCGCGTGCGCGGTGGGCAGCAGCCACTGTCCCACCGTGGCCAGCATCGTGCGCGCGGTGTCGAGGAGGCCCGCGGGCCTGGAGCGGGGCAGTGCCTGGGCGAGCGACGAGTCCCACGTCCACGTCGGCGCCGCCGCGTCGAAGGCGTAGCGCGCGTTGCTCTGGGGCGAGGACAGCGCCGTGGCCTCCGCGTCCGCCTTCGCCAGGTTCCGTGCGTCCACGAGCGCTCGCCAGGCCTCGTCCGTGGCGTCTCCTCCGTAGAGCGGCTCGCCACACTGGGAGCCGGTGGGCTCGTCGTCACCGCAGGCGGAGGTCAGGGCCAGCAGGGCGGCCGCGGAGGTGGTCCAGAGGAGGCTGCGCGAGAGGGGCTTCATGGGAGGGGACCTGTCGTGGAGTGCACACGCCGCCGACCACGGCGCAGCAGGGTGAAGAGGGACAGCAACATCAACAGCGGCGCCATGTTCCCACCCATCGCCCCGCAACCTCCCGACCCCTTGGGACCAGGCGGGGGTTCAGGAGTGGAGCCTGCATCGGGGGTTCCCGCGTCGGGCGCTCCCGCGTCGGGTGTGCCCGCGTCCTCGGGTGTCGGCTCCTCGACGCCGCCATCCGGATACAGCGGCGCGCCGAGTTGCTCGGCCAATTGGGGCCAGCGGCTGGGGCAGAGGTCCCGCACCGGCGTGCCACGCGGACAGTGGTGCGTGCCCTGGATTTCGTAGAGGCCGAACAGGTGCTCCCACGTGCTGCCCTGGTCCGTGCTGCGCGCGAGCGCCCAGTCGTGCAGCCACGTGGAGCCGCAGCCGTAGAGCGTGTCGCCCTGGCGCAGCACACACGCGTTGCCCGTGGGCAGCGTCAGCATGTCCAGCGGTCCCGTGGAGGGGCCCCGGAAGAAGTGGTTGAGCGTGCCGACCCACGTCGTCTTGCCGTCGGCGGACAGCTCCATGTTGATGAAGACGTCCTGGATTTCGGAGACGTTGACGAACGTCTCACCGCCGTCGTCGCTGCGCAGCATGAAGGTGGAGCCCTGCGATGACACGCGCGCCCACACGATGTCCGCCGATACCGGGTCCGCCGCCTCCACCATCAAGTCGTACGGCAACAAGAGCGGCGCCAGCGTGTGCACCACCTCGCGCCACGTCTCTCCCGCGTCGTCGCTGCGCAGGAAGAGCATCCGGCCCTCCTCCTTGCCCGTCGCGTACAGGCGCTGGGGGTTCGCCGGGGACACTCGCACCGCGTTGAGCACCAGGCCCTGGCGCAGCAGGGGAGAGGGCGCCCACGTCTCGCCGCCGTCCTGGGAGCGGTACAGGCCATTGGGCCTGCCGTGCCGCGAGGTGACGACGTACAGCACGCGGTCATCGGTGGGGTGCGCCGCGAGGCCGGAGACCCAGGTGTCCTTGAAGTAGGGGTGCGTGTTCCACGAGCAGCCGCCGTCGGGGGAGCGCAGCAGGGCGCTGCCCGTGGCCGCCATGAGGTCGCCGGCCTCACGCCACAGGTAGGCCGTGGGGTTCCAGCCGCCGTAGCCCATCGCGTCCGGGCATATCCACCGGAACGTCTTGCCGGCGTCGCGCGAAATCACCGCGCCGAACGTCGCGCCCAGGAAGAAGTCCTCCGGGTGGCCTCGGCGGAGGGTGACGTTGGACGTCTCGGGCAGGCCCGCGTGGGCGCTCGCAGTCGTCCCGGCGCACACGGCCAGCAGGCAGAGGACCTGGCTCCAACGGTGGGGGTGCTGATGCGACATGACGGGGCTCCCGGGATGGTGACGGCCCATCCCGGACCTTAACGATTGGGCCTCCCACATATAGCGGAGGGTTTCGTGCGGACGGGTGCGGCGCTTTGCCACCCCACCCCACGTGGCGATGGTGTGGGTGGAAGGTTTTGCAGCCACCACTTCACGGGTGCGGGTGACCCGTGGGGGACTCGCCTCGTGGCGGCCGGTCTGGTACGCACGACGCAGACTTGTGGCAGGGGGGAGCACGACATGGCGGGGGCCGCGGAGAGGTCCGACCTCATTCCCGAGGAGGGCGCCCGGGGGCGACGTCTGCCCATGGGTGGCCCTGCACGTTCGGTGTGGGAGGCGGTGATGCAGGGAGCGGTGGACGTGGCGGTGCGGGCCTACGAGGACCTGTCCCCCGGGCAGCGCGAGCGCGTGCTGGTGGACTCCGCGAACGTGCCCGCACAGGCGCGCACGGCGCTGGTGGACGTGCTGCGGCGGGCCCGGGACTTCGCGGGCGCGGCGCGGCTCCTGGAGGCCCAGGGCGCGGACGCCGAGGCCGCGACGCTGCATGAGCAGGCGGGCTCGTTGCTGATGGCGGCGGAGGCGTGGCTTCGCGCGGGAGAGCCCGCGAGAGCGGCGGCGGCCTTCGAGCGCGGCGGCGCGCTGGAGCGGGCGCTGGAGCTGTACCGCTCCCTGGAGGCGCGCGAGTCCATGGCGCACTGCCTGACGCGGCTGCAGCGTCCCCTGGAGGCCGCGGAGGTGTACCACGCGCTGGGCTACGCGCACGCGGAGCTGGAGGCGCTGCGCGGCGTGCCGTCCGAGCACCCCCGCCGACGCGAGGCGGTGCTGCGCATGTGCGCGCTGCTCGACGAGCAGGGGGAGTCCATGCGCGCGCTGGTGCTGCTGGCGGATGCGCGGCAGGAGTCCGCGGCCGCGCGCGAGGACGAGGTGCTCAAGGCCGAGCACCTGCGGCTGCTCCGGCACCTGGGCTTGAGTGATGGCTCGCCCGCGTCCGGGGAGTCCTCGTCGCCGGTGGCCGAGCGGCCGGGCGCGACGCCCGACGGGTACGAGTACCTCAAGGCGATTCCCATCTTCGGGGAGCTGGCGCTGGAGGACCTCAAGGACCTCTACCGCGTGGCGCGGCAGGTGGTCATCCCCGAGGACACCACGGTGCTGGAGAAGGGCGCGCGGGGCACGGGGCTGCTGGTGCTGCTGGAGGGCACGGTGGAGGTGTCGAGCGGCCCGGGGCCGGACGCCCGGCGGCTCAACACGCTGGGGCCCGGCGCGTGGCTGGGGGAAATCTCCCTCATCCTGGACGGGCCCACGTCCGCGCACGTGCGCTCCAGCTCCACGGTGAGGGCCCTGCGCGTGACGCGCGCGGACTTCCAGCACTACCTGGCCACCCATGAGGCGGCGGCCCTGCGCATCTACCGGCTGTTCACCCACAACCTGGCGGAGCGGGTGCGGGTGCTCAGCACGTAGGACGCGCGGGGACGGTAGGATGGCGGGATGGCGGACACGCGTGTCGAGGAGAGGGAGCGGGCGGTCCAGCTCGCCCGGCAGGGCCAGCTGGAGGCGGCGCTCGCCGAGTACCAGGCGCTCCTGAAGCACGCCCCCGACGACGCGGAGGTGCGCCAGCAGGTGGCGGAGCTGCTCGAGTGGCTCGGCCGTACGAGCGACGCCGCGGCCGCGCACGAGGCCGCCGCGCTGGCCTGGGCCAAGGCGTTGCAACCCCTGCGCGCGGTGGCCGCGTGCGTGGCCCTGGGGCGCCTGGGGGCGCCGGCCTCCGTGAGGGCGCGCACCCAGGCGGCGCTGGCCGAGCGCTTCGCGCTGTGCTCGGAGGCGTGCGGGGACGGCGTCTCGGGGCTCTTCTCCCGGCTGGGCCGCGAGGACTTCGTCGCGCTGGTGGACGTGCTCCAGGCGCGCGCCTTCTTCCCCGGCCAGCCGGTGGTGCAAGAGGGCGAGGCGGGCGCGTCCATGTTCGTGCTGGTGGAGGGCCGCGCGGACGTCGCGCGCGCGCTGGAGAACGGGGAGCGCGCCGTGGTGGGCACGGTGGCGCCCGGGGACGTCTTCGGCGAGCTGGCGCTGGTGTCCGAGGGTCCGCGGCTGGCGAGCGTCGTCGTCACCGAGCGCGCGGTGCTGCTGGAGCTGACGCGCGAGGCGCTCACGTCCGTGTCCGCGCGTCAGCCGCGCGTGGCGCGGGTGGTGGAGGACTTCTACCGGCGCAGGCTGGTGGACAACCTCTTGCGCAGCAACCCGCTGCTCAGCCGGCTGACGCCCGCGCAGAAGGCCGCGCTCAGCCTGGACTTCAGCCTGCGTCCCATCGCGGAGGGCGAGGTGCTGCTGACACAGGGGCAGCCGGGTGACGCCTTCTACGTGCTCCTGCGCGGACGGTGCACGCCGTGGCTGCTGCATCCGGATGGCCGGCGCGTGGCGCTGGCGGAGCTGCACGAGGGGGACGTGTTCGGCGAAATCTCCCTGCTGCTCGACAAGCCGGTGTCCGCCACGGTGCGCGCGGAGGGCGTGGGCGTGGTGCTGCGGCTGCCTCGCGCCGCGTTCGAGAAGCACCTGCTCAGCCAGCCGGGCCTGAAGGGACAGCTCATGCGCATGGGCACCGAGCGGCTGCAGCGCTCCGCGCGCGTGCTGGCGTCGGGCCGCGTGCTGCACGACGGTGACCTGCGCGTCTGAAGCGCGGGCCCCCGAAACGACGACGCCCGGGCTCCCCATGAGGGAGACCCGGGCGTGTCGCGACGCGGCCGGCCCGACGGAGCGGACCGGCGCGGCGTCAGCCGACTACATGGAGTAGCCGAGCGTCAGGCCGAACACGTGCGCGGAGCCGTTGTAGACGCCGGACATGCCCGGGGCCGAGCTCTCCTTGTCGGAGAGGCTGACGAACTGGTACGCGAAGTCCGCGCGCAGCCCGTTCCAGTTGTAGCCGAGGCCACCGGACACGCCGAAGCGGTTCGCGTCCGGCAGGTCCGGCGTCAGCGTGCTGCCCGGGCTGGGGGCCGGGTCGTAGATGAGGCCGGCGCGGACCTGGAAGGCCTGCGTCACGCCGTACTCGGCGCCCAGGTGGTAGTTCCACTTCGCGCGCCACTGCTTGGGCAGCGGGTTGTTGATGGCCGGGTTGTCCGGGAACTCGATGGCGAGCTCCTGGAACGAGGACCAGTCCACCCAGTTCGCGTCGAAGGCGATCTTCAAGTTGTCCAGCGGCGTGACGGCGATGCCCGCGGCGATGGTGGCCGGCAGCGTGACGTCACCCTGCACGCGCGTGTCCGGCAGGCGCGTCTGGAACTCCACCGGCACGTTCTGGAAGTCCGCCTGGCCCTTGAACGACAGGTCCGCGGCGCTGCGGTAGTGCAGGCCGAACGTCACCAGCTTGGGCCACAGCACGGCCTGGACGCCGATGTTGTAGCCCCAGCCCCAGTCGCTGCCGCCCAGGTGCACCTGGCCCTCGGACTCGACGAAGCCCAGGGCGCGCTTGAGCTCCAGGGTGGAGCGGTAGATGTTGATGCCGCCGCCCACGCGGAAGCGCTCGTGGAGCTGGTACGCCGCCGTCGGGTTGATGTTGTAGACGGACAGCGCGGACTCCTGGGCGCGGAAGCGGCCCACGAACCCATCCTCCCAGCGGCTGCGCGCGCCGAAGGGCGTGTAGATGCCCAGACCCACCGCGGCCCGGTCGAACGGCTTGTAGACCAGGAACAGGTGCGGCGGAGGCGACAGGGTCGTCTTCTGACCCTGCTCGGTGCCGTTGTCCGGCGTGAACTTGATGGCCGGCAGGATGCCGGTGTCACCAATCTGCACGTCCAGCTTGTTCACACCGAGGATGTTCGCGGCGTTCGAGTAGATGGCCGACGAGTCGTCCAGCCACGCGGCCGCCGCGTTGCCCATGCCCGAGGAGCGGGCGCTCTGGGTGTTGATCTGAAAGCCGGCCGCCTGGGAGCTACCCGCGGCCAGGAGCGCGACGAGGGACAGTGTCTTCTTCATGTGAGTCATTCCCCTATTTCCTGTCCGTCAGGACTACTCGTTCGCCGTGCCCGTGTTGAGGAACTGGATGACCTGGGCCTGGGCCGTGTCGCGCACGGCGCGGAGCATGGCGTTGCCGGGGTCCTGTGTGTTGATGATGAGCAGGAACGCGTGGCGCGCGGACGTGGGCAGGAAGTCGACCTGCGCCATGTAGCTCTGCACCGTGCGCGGGGCTTCCGGGTCGCGGTTGGCGGAGGCGATGAGGCCCTGCGTCACCGGGTTCGGAATCACCTCGTCACCCTGGATGTACTGGATGAACGCCTCGCGCTCGGCCGGGGCCTTGTCGAAGTTCTCCAGGTACCAGCCGTAGTTGCGCGGCGCGGCCGGGTCCAGGATGGTGCGCGCCAGGACGATGAACTCGTCGAAGCCGGGGGTGCCGGAGACGCGGCCCACGGACTCGAGGAAGGACAGGAAGCCCTCGCGGCGCGCGGCGAACGTCGGGTTGGTGGACGTCAGCAGCGTGTCCACCAGGTCGCCGCCCGGGACGTTGAGGGCGACGCGGCGCATGCGCTCGTTGACCGACGCGGACAGGGTGCCCTGGAAGCCGCCCAGGCTCTGGCCCACGTAGTCCACCGTGGTGGCGTTGAGGTAGTTGCCCTCGGACATCTGGTTGAGCATGCCGCGCAGGCCGTCGCTCGCCAGCACGCGCGTGAACTGGGAGATGTCCAGCACGTGGTGACGGAAGTTGTCGCGCGTGGCGAACAGGTTCGTGAGGTTGAGGAAGTTCCAGCTGGAGACGACCGGGGGGCTGCCCGCGGAGGCGCGGCGGAAGTCGCCACCCTCGCACTTGCCGGTGTTGAGGCACACGCCCTGGCCGGCCGCGGCGCACGTGGCGTCGCCGCCACCCACCGGGTTGCAGGCGATGGCCGTGTCCGGCGCGATGCAGCGGCCGAAGGTGGCGCTGTTGGGCGTCACGTCGCAGGTGCCGGTGGAGCAGGCCATGTCGGGCGTGGTGATGGGGCCCGTGCCGGAGGCGGCGGTGATGCCCGCGCAGCTGGTGCGCTCGCCGTGGAACACGGTGTCGATGGCGGCGACCGCGTAGCCGGCCTCGTTGAGCTTGTTGGTGATGACCAGCGCGTCGGTGCGGTTGCCGCCCAGACCGTGGCCGAAGACCACCGTCTTGTAGCCGCCCGCGGGAGCGGGCGTGGCCGGCAGGATGAGCAGGAACGGGATGTGGTCCAGGTGCTGGGGACGCGCGGGGTTGAGCGCGCCGTTCACGTCATCCAGGAGGAAGGGCGACAGGAACGTGCCCGCGAGCGCGCGGCCCACGTGCTGGTGCTCCAGGCTGAGCGCCTCCATGGCGCCGATGATGTTGGCCGTCTGGTCCACCAGCGACACCGGGGAGTCCGGCAGCGGCGAGGCGGGCACCTTGTGCAGCGAGTCCAGCACGGTGTGCGTGCTCTGGGTGGTGAAGGCCCACGCCAGCAGGATGTCCTTGCGCGCGATGCCGTTGGCGGCCAGCGCGTCGAACAGGGGCTTCATGGCGGCGCGCGCGGGCTCCACCGCGGCGGCGGTGGCGTCCGGCACGGCCGAAACCTGGCTCTTGCCGTCCACGAACAGCGGCGCGGAGAGCTTCATCAGGGCCTGGGCCGCGGGGACCGCGACGGCGCGGGCCTTGGCGCCCTCGGCGGCCTGCTCCTTCACGCCGCGCAGCACCACCACGGCGTACTGGCTGGCCGGGTCGAGCGGAATCTCGGGGATGATCTGCAGCTGCTGGGGCGCGGGGTCCGCGGCCGAGCCGTCCCGCTTGGAGCTGGACGCGCAGTCGATGCAGACCTTGACCTTGGGCTGGCTGCCGCCCGGGGTCAGCTTGACGAACAGCACCTGCTTGCCCAGCGCGACGGTGGCCGGGTCGACCTTGAGGTCCGCCTCAATGATGCCGCGGGTGGGGCCGTTCTCGGAGATGATGGGGGCCGTGGTGGACCAGCCATCCAGGGTGTTCAGGCCCTTGATGAGGTCCTGCACCGTGCCCGTGCCCGGGGGGACCGGCAGGTTCAGGCGCGCGGGGGCGGTGGCCGTGCGCGGCACGCGCAGGAGGTCGTTGGGGAAGGGGATGATGCTGTTCGTGGGGTCGAACGTCATCTCCGGCTGGTTCATGATGCTGAACGTCCAGGCCAGCACCAGGTCGTTGCGGTCCAGGCCGTTCTGCGCGGACACCAGGTCCAGCAGGGGCGCGTAGCCGCGGCGCATCTGCTCCAGGCGCTTGGCGCTGTTGAGCTGGTCCGCCAGGCGCTCGGCCGGGTCACGCTTGCTGGAGGGGATGAGCTCCGTGGCCAGCGTGCAGTGGTCGGAGGCCAGGTTGTTGTCGGGACAGTTGACCAGCGGCAGCGTGGAGCTGGCGAGCGACCAGGTGGCGGTGCCGATGATGGACTTGCCGTCCTTGGTCTTCACGCCCTTGTCGCCGCCCACGATGACGACGGCGTACTTGCCGCCCTTGGGCCAGCCCTGGGGCTGCGGCGGGATGACGGTGATCTGATTCGTCGCCTCGCGGTAGCCGATGGTCGGCGTCACCGGGCCGGTCACGGCCGCCGACAGGTTGATGAACTTGACCGTCGACGCGTTCACCGTCTCCGGGTTCAGGTTCTTCACCACCGTGGTGGCGATGGCCGTCGTCGGGAAGCCGTTGAGCGTGTTGAGGTAGTCCCGCGTGAACTCCTGCTCCGCGGCGGGCGTGTTCGGGTTGACGGGAGCGTTGACGATGGGGTCGCCATTGGCATCCACCCCCATGGCCAGGTCATTCGGAGAGGGGACGACGGCCGGCGACGCGGAGGGGTCGAACTCCGCGACCTGGACGTCGGCCGGGTTCACCGCCGGGTCCTGCGCGATCTCTGGATCACACGCTACCGTGCCCAGGGCCAGAGCCCCGAGGAACAACGCCTTTTTCATGGATACAACCCCCTCCGAGTCCAGGATTGGACTGCAGGACTAGGTGACAGTCGCGTGGCGTACCACGTAAGTGGGTTGGCCGAAAGCGATGGGACTTGACGCGTCGTGTCAGTCCTGCACGACCGTATGCCCGAGTGGCACCGTCTGTCTTTGACACACTGCGCCGGGCTCGAACACCGGTACGCTCAGCGGATGAACCGACTGCTGAGTGTGCTGGTGATGTGCGTGGCGATGGTGGCGTCGGCCCAGGAGGCCGGAGGGCTGACGTGGACGGCGCCGAAGGAGTGGGAGGCGCAGGGTGAGCGGCCGATGCGAGCGGCGACGTACAAGCTGCCGGCGGCGAAGGGCGACGCGGAAGGGGGTGAGCTGGCGGTGTTCTACTTCGGCCAGGGCCAGGGCGGCGCGGTGGACGCCAACGTGAAGCGGTGGCTGGGCCAGTTCCAGACGGCGGACGGCAAGCCGGTGGACAAGGCGGCCAAGACGAAGACGGAGAAGCTCAACGGCATGCAGGTGACGACGGTGGACGTGAAGGGCACGTACGCGGGCGGCGGCCCGATGATGGGCCCGTCCACGCCCAAGCCCGGCTACCGGCTGTTGGGCGCCATCGTGGAAGGGCCGGAGGGCGCGCTGTTCTTCAAGCTCACCGGGCCGGAGAAGAGCGTGGCGGCGTCTGAGAAGGCCTTCCGCAAGCTGCTCGAGTCCGTGAAGAAGAAGTAGCGGGGCTGCTCGCGTGAGACATGTTTCAGGCCCGAGGGCGTGTCACATGTCTCACGCGTGTATGGGCTTCAGCGCGTGTCGCGCGCCGTCCTCACGCCGGCCTTCTTCGCCGCGAGGTCGGGGATGAGCAGGACCTCGATGCGGCGGTTGCGCGCGCGACCCTGCGGGGTGGCGTTGGCGGAGATGGGGCGCATCTCGCCATAGCCCGCGGCGAGCATCCGGCGCGCCGGCACGTTGCCGTGCTCCTGGAGGAAGCGCACCACGTTGACGGCGCGCGCCACGGACAGCTCCCAGTTGGTGGGGAAGGTCGTCTGCAGCTTCTGCGACGGCGGCGAGTCGTCCGTGTGGCCCGACACCTGGATGGCCTTGTCATCCACCTTGGCCAAGACGCCGCCCAGCCGCTTGAGGACCTCCTGGCCGCGCTTGCTGATGCTCGCGTCGCCGGAGTCGAAGAGCACCTTGTCCACCAGGTCCACCTGGATGCGGCCCTGGGCCTGCGACAGCTTGATGGCGCCCTCCGCGATTTCGGCCTTCATCTTGTCCTGCAGGTCGTCGTAGGTGGCCTTGAGCTTGGCGAGCTCCGCCTCCTGCTCCTGCACCGTCTGGGTGAGCTGCTCCTTCTCCGTATTGAGCTGCTCCTTCTCCGTCGTCAGCTTCGTGTGCTCGGTCTGCAGCGCCGCGAGCTTCTCCTCGGCCTGTTGACGGGCCGCGTCCGCGTCACGCGCGCGCGCGGTGGCCTCGTCCGCCGCCTTGCGCGCCTGCTCCGCCTGCGCCTGGGCCTGCACCGAGCCCCGGTGCGCCAGGTACAGCACGCCACCCGCGAGCAGCACCACCAGCACCGTCACCAGCCAGGGCACCCAGGCCCGCCCTCGCTCCGCTTGCATTCAGGACCTCCAAGGGGATGTTCCTGAAACACCGTAATGACGACACCCGGGTGCGCAGCAAGGCGCCCCGGGTGGGTCCAGGTATCCGGAGGTGCAAGGTTGCAGCGGGGGCGCAAACCCCGCACCGCGCGTCAGAACGGGAGCCAGGAGGGCCGCACGCTGCGCACGTCGCTGAGGACGTGGGACAGCTGCGCGTCGAAGTCCTTGAACGTCTGTCCATCCAACCAGAGGGCCTCAATCTGTTTCTGGCCGAGCCGGACCTCGTGACGTTTGCCATTGGCGGCGGTGGCGACGACGGTGTCCCCGCCGTTGTATGTCACCTGGAACTTCTCGCCCCAGATTTGAACGTCCTCGCTGAACTTCAGGTCCTTGGGGACCTGGGTGACCAGGTTGGTGCCGCGCGCGCCGGGGACCTTCATGTCGTCCATGAACTCGCGCAGGAAGTCGCGCGTCACCTGACGCGTCTGCGTGTCCAGCTTGGGGTCCACCTTGGCGTCGTAGCCGAAGCCGAGCACGCTGTTGCCCTGCTTGGGGTCGTCCAGGTTCCACGTGGGCACGGCGAGCATGAACTGGTTGGCGCCGGGCTTCGCCTTGTCGCGCCAGTCCTGGGCCTCGGTGGCGTTGTCCTTGAGCATCGCGTAGCCGTTGAAGCCGTTCCAGATGGCGTCATCGGTGTCGAGCTGGCCGGTGGGCAGCGGCTTGGGCTGCGCGGTGCCGTTGGACGGGTGCGTGCCGCCGCGCGTCTGCAGCGACGCGCCAATCTGCGGCAAGTCGTTCTTCGCGTAGCCCATGGGCAGGTTGTCCAGCGTGCCGCCGTCCACCAGGTGCATCTGGCGGCCGGTGACGGGGTCCACCACCTGCACCGGGTCGAACACGCCGGGGATGGCCATGGAGGCGCGCATGGCGAGCGCCACGGGCGTGTCCGGCGTGGTCTCCTGGCTGAAGACGAAGATGCGGTCCTGCGCGCTCTTGAAGCCGCCGTCCGGCACCGCGCTGTCGTAGGCCTTGGCGGCGACCAGCTGCAGGGGAATCTTCAGGTCCGCGAAGGTGACGGGCCGGTCGGTGATGCCGGTCAGCTCGCGCAGCTTCTGGTCGAACAGGTCGAACGCGGCCTGGCCATCCAGGAGGCCCCCGTCGTTCAGGTCGAAATCGAAGTCATACAGCTGGCCCAGGCGCGGGTCCTTGGCCACGTCCTCAATCTGCTGTGGCGTGGCGCCCGTGGCGGCGAACGCGGCGGCGATGGAGCCCGCGGACGTGCCCGTCAGGCTCACCGGCACCACGCCCAGGTCGCGCATCTCCGCGAACATGGCCGCGTAGCGCTTGCCCTTGCCTCCACCGCCCTCCAGGCTCAGGTGCACGCCCATGGGCTCGCCGCCCTGCACCGGCATCCCCGCCTCGGCGCGGTTCTTCGCGACGGAGGCCGTGTACTCGGCGGCCTTCTTCGCGTCGCCACCGGCCACGATGTCCAGCGCGGAGGGCGGCTTCGTCACTGGCGTGCCCGTGGGGAAGCGGCTCGCGTGGACCTGCCCGCCGGGCAGCTCCTTGGCGAGGAACTGCGGATCCAACCACAGCGAGCCGGGGCGCGGCGCGGTGGCGCGCGTGTAGCCCGTCGTCTGCGTGAGCTGCGCCTCCGCCTTCTCCAGCGCGGCCTTCACTTGGGGATAGCGCGGGTGCGTGGAGGGCAGCATGTCCAGCTGCGCCGCCAGCGAGCGCACCTGGCCCAGCGTGTCGCGGAAGTCCTTCGTCTGCGCGACGAGCTGCTTGCCCTGCTTGTCGTCGATCTTCGGCGGGAGGATGCGCTCGAGCACCTTGCGCAAATCCCCCAGGTCGACCTGCAGCAGCTTGTCGAGCGGAATCTGGAGCGGCTTGCCCGTCAGGGTGATGCCGGCCCACGGCGTGTTCCCCGCGCCCGGCGGCTTCGGCAAACCCAGGCGCGACAGGTCCGGCAGCTTCGCCTCGAAGCCGTCCACCAGCCGGTTGGCCTCGCGCGCGACGTTCTGCAGCCCCTGGCCCATCCGCTCGAGCAGGTTGGGCTTGGGCGCCTCCGCCGGGCGCGCGGTCACGGGCTCGGGAGTACGACGCGCCGCGGCAGACGACGTGGAGGAGGGAAGGGGCTTGATGCTCATCGCGGTGACTCCACGGACGCGTCGAGGGGTGGCTGCGGTCGCAAGGGGGATTATCGCGCATCCGGCGTCGCGGGTTGTGTGTCGACTGGCGAACCGTCATCCAGGCCCGGCAAGCCACTTGCTACGGGGGTGGATCAGAGGCGCCTGACGCCTGCTTTCTGGAGGCCTTCCGTGACGATGTGCCGCAGCCCTGAGTTCGAGATGCTCGTTTCCCGCGCCGTGACGCTCTTCCCGGAGGACACCGTCCTCTCGGCGCTCCAGGTGATGCACCACCACGCGGTGCACGCGCTGTCCGTCGTGGATGGCCGTGACGGAGCGTGGCTGGGGGAGGTGTCCGAGGACGAGCTGCGCCGGCTGTCCGCCTTCGCGCCGCTGGCGCGGCTGGCTGAAATTCTGACCGCCAAGGCGCTGGCGGGGACGGAAGAAAAGACGGTGGCCCCCGCGACGACGCTGCTGCTCCACGCGCCATCGCCCCGGTGGCTGCATTGAAGCGCGCCAGGCCCTCCGGGCCCCGGGCAGGGGAAGCAAGCCTCCGGGGCGGTGCGGACGAGCAGGCGGGCCGTGCGTCCGCGGAGGGCGCACGCTCCAGCTCCCGCCACTCGGACGCGGCGCGGGAAGTGACTGGGGGCCGGCTGACGGCTCGCACCGAGGGGTGGGCTCAAAATCCCCCCGAGAGGTCACAGCCTGTTCCCGGTGGCCCCGGGCCAAGAGGCACTCGATTCCCCGGGGGACGGAGGAGGCTTGGTATGAAGGCAGTGGCGATCATCCTCGCAGCGGGCGAGGCCCGGCGGATGGCCCACCCCAAGGCGCTCATCCTGCACGAAGGCGACAAGAGCTTCCTTCAGTCGCTGGCGTCGACCTTCGTCAAGGCGGGCTGTCAGGTGCTGGGTGTGGTGGGGAAGGACGCGGAGGCCATTCGCAAGCAGCATCCAGGGATGGACCTCCGGGAGTCCGAGCAGTGGCGCGACAGCCAGATGGCCTCGGTGAAGACCGGGCTGGACGCGGCGCTGGCGGAGGGGGCGGACGTGGTGGTGCTGCACCCGGTGGACATGCCGGCGCTCAGGACCAACACGGTGAAGTCGATGCTCAAGCTGATGGGGGACTCCGACGAGATGCTGCGTCCGGAGTTCGAGGGCGCGCCGGGGTGGCCGGTGATGATGTCGCGCGGGATGGCGGAGCGGCTGCGCGCGGCGGACGGCGAGCAATTGGAGACGGTGCTCAAGGGCATGCGCGTGCGCCGGGTGCCCATGAAGGACCCGGGGGTGCTGGTGAACATCAACGCGCCGGAGACGTACGAGCGGCTGTTCGGCTCGGCGCCGACGCTCGCGCCCCCGCCGGCGCCGCCCAAGCGCAAGGGCAGCGGCAAGCGCGGCTCGGGGCTCACCACGGTGTCGGACGTCGGCGAGGGCGCTTCGGCGCCCATGGCCGCGGCGTCGGACGAGTAGTCGGAGCAGGGGGTCGGAGCCTTCCTCGTGGAAGGTGGCTCCGGCCTGTCGTCGTCGCGCGCTGGGCGGCGAGCGCTTGCCCATCGCGCGCGGGAGGTCAGAAGGTGAGGCCCAGGCCGAAGTAGGGTCCGCCGAAGCCCTCTTCATGCTCGACGCCGTCCACGTGTCCGGCGTCGTTGAGGTACAGCGCGCGCCAGCCGCCGCGCACGTTGAAGCCGCCCAGGTGCGCCGCCAGGCCCGCCTGGATGTCCACCTGTCGATGCGGGAAGGGCGTGGCGTTGAGTCGTGCCTCCACGTCCAGGGGCGACGCGCCGATGCACGCCTCCACGGACGCGCCGAAGCTGGGCCCCACGAAGATGATGCTGGGAGCGTGCGCGCTCGACAGGCCCGCCTCCACGCGCATCCGGCCCCGGGCGCTGGCCCACAGCGCCGCCGTCAGCCGCGCGCTCAACAGGGTGATGCGGTCCTGGGTGTCCGAGCCGTCGTCGGCCTTCAGCGACAGGCCGGTGAGGCGCGTGTCCACGCCCAGCCGCCGCCCCTCCATGGCCATGAACACGCCCATGCCGCTGCCGTCCTTGAGCCACTCCGCCTGCGCGCCCATGCGCACCAGCAGGGGCACCGGCTCGTCGCGCCGGCGCGTGGTGCTCGCGCTGGAGCGCAGCGTGGACGTGCCCGTCGCCGCGGCGCCCGCGCCCACGAGCGCGCCCGTCGCCGGGGCCCTCACGCGCCGGCGTCGCCTCCGGGGCGCGTCATCGTCGTCGTCCGCGCGCGGGGGCTTCGTGTCGATGGCCGTCGCGGGGTGGGCCTGTGGCGCGCCGTCGCGAGGCTGTCCCGCGGG
>NZ_SRLW01000319.1:0-11383 GCF_006518215.1 Myxococcus sp. AB025B | reverse complement strand
CGCCCGGCGCCAATCTCCTGCTCCAGGTTCTTGTTCGTCGCGGCGATGACGCGCACGTCCACCTTGAGCGTCTCCGCGCCGCCCACCCGCTCCAGCTCCACCGCCGAGTCCAGCGTGGGCGCCGGCGCGGGCACCGTCTCCACCGGAGGCGGCACGACGCCGCGTCCCCGGGGCAGCAGCTCCAGCGCGTCCGCGCGCGTGACGACGGGGCCCTCGCACAGGATGGCCAGCCGCTCGACCAGGTTGCGCAGCTCGCGCACGTTGCCCGGGTAGTCGTAGGCGCTCATCACCGCCAGCGCGTCCGGGGACAAGGTCAGCGGGCGCCGCCCGTTCTTCGCGCAGGCCTCGCGCAGGAAGGTGCCGATGAGGTCCGGCAGGTCCTCTCGCCGCTCGCGCAAGGGCGGCGAGTGAATCTGCACGACGTTGATGCGGTAGTACAAATCCTCGCGGAAGCGCCCGGCGCCAATCTCCTGCTCCAGGTTCTTGTTCGTCGCGGCGATGACGCGCACGTCCACCTTGAGCGTCTCCGCGCCGCCCACCCGCTCCAGCTCCCCCTCCTGGAGGACCCTGAGCAGCTTGGCCTGCATGGCCGGCGGCATGTCGCCAATCTCGTCGAGGAACAAGGTCCCCTCGTGCGCCAGCTCGAACTTGCCGCGGCGCACGCTCACCGCCCCCGTGAACGCGCCCTTCTCGTGGCCGAACAGCTCGCTCTCGATGAGCTCGTGCGGCACCGCCGCGCAGTTGAGCTTCACGAACGGCGAGGCCTTGCGCCGCGAGTTCTGGTGCAGCGCCCGGGCGATGAGCTCCTTGCCCGTGCCGTTCTCACCGGTGATGAGCACCCGCCCCTCGGACGGCGCCGTGCGCTGGATGAGCGAGAAGATGCGCTGCATGGCCGGGCCGCTGCCCACCATGTCGTAGCGCCCCAGCTGCTCGCGCAGCTCGCGCAGCTCCTCCATCGCCGCCTGGTGCTTGAGCACGTTGCGCAGCGCGACCAGCAGCCGCTCCCGCGCGATGGGCTTCTCCAGGAAGTCGCGCGCCCCCAGCTGCGTCGCCTTCACCGCCGTGTCGATGGTGCCGTGCCCCGACATCATGATGACGGGCAGCTCGGGCCGCAGCTCCGTGAGCCGGGCGAGCGCCGTCAGCCCATCCATGTCCGGCATCTTCACGTCCATCAACACCGCGTCCACCGGCCGCGCGCTCACCACGTCGAGCGCCACCTGCCCGCTGGCCGCCAGATGTGTCTGATATCCTGCAAGCTGCAACGACTGGCTCAGGGTCAGCAGGATGTTCTTCTCGTCATCGACGATGAGCACGGATGCGGGCATGCGGGGCGCTCCCGGCCCGGGGACCACGTCACGCGGCCGCTCCCGGGCAACAGCGACAATCTCACGGAAAATATTTGGACATTCAAGGGTTTCGGGGCGCGGAGGGGTGTCTCGGAAGGGACAAAAGCTTTGACTCACCCCGGCGACTGAGACTACACGCGACCCGAATACCCGTCCCCTGCGGGTGCTTCTTTCGTTTCAATGATTTCGGGAGGAATGATGCGTCGGATTTCTCTGTGGGCGGGGCTCGGCCTCGCCATGGCCGTGCTGACCGGCTGCCCCCCCAGCTACCCCAACTGCAAGGACGACTCGACCTGCTCCGAGAAGGGCGAGGTCTGTGTCCAGGGCACGTGCCAGGAGTGCGCGACCGACGCCAACTGCAAGGAGGGCTTCTCCTGCCAGGGCAACAAGTGCGCGCCCAAGCCGCCCGAGTGCACCGTCGACAACCAGTGCGGTGACGGCCGCATCTGCGAGGCCGGCAAGTGCGCCGAGGCCCAGTGCAAGGACGACTCCTCGTGCCCCTCCGGTGGCAAGTGCCAGGGCGGCCGCTGCCAGGTCCCCACGGACACGTGCGCGTCCAACTCCGACTGCGGTGACGGCCAGGAGTGCAGCGCCGGCCGCTGCGTGACGGCCTCCGCGGACAAGTGCGACTGGAGCCCCATCCGCTTCGGCTTCAACGAGTCCTCGCTGGACTCCGAGGCCCAGCAGCGCCTGTCGGACCTGGCCAACTGCCTGAAGACGGGCCAGGCGGGCAAGCTGACCCTGGCGGGCCACGCCGACGAGCGCGGCACGGAGGAGTACAACCTCCAGCTCTCCAACCGCCGCGCGGCGGCCGTCAAGCGCTACCTGACGGACCTGGGCATCAAGTCCAACACCGTCACGACGGTGGGCTACGGTGAGACGCGCCCGGTGAACAACGCCTCCTCCGAAGAGGCGTGGAGCGAGAACCGCCGGGTCGAGTTCCAGCGCTAGTGGAGGCTGAGGTAGGCTTGGCGCCACATGGCCGTCCACGAGCCGGAAGCGCGTCAGTCCTATCTCGTCTTCGCCTGCGGTAGCAGCTGGTACGCGGTACCCGCGGACAGCGCGGCGGAGGTCGTCACCTTCCCCGAGCTCACGCGGGTACCGGGTGCTCCAGCCCACCTGCTGGGTGTGTTCGCCCACCGGGGAGAGGTCATCCCGGTGGTGGACATGGGCCTGCTGGTGGGCGGCGCCAGCCAGTCCTCGCGGCGGGCCGTCCTCGTGCGGCTGCCGCGCGGCACCCTCGCCCTGACCGCGACCACGGTGGCCGGCGTCTCCCCGGTGACCGGAGCGCTCGAGCCCCTGGGCTCCGCGGGCGTCCAGGTCCACCTGAGAGGCCCCGCCAAGAGCGGCCCCCGGGACGTGGCCGTCATCGACCCCGAAGGGCTCTTCGACCACCTCAGCCAGGGCGCCTGAGTCATGGCCCCGGCAGGCCCCGTGCGGGGCATGTTGTTGTGTCACGCGGGCCCGCATCGGCTCGCGTTCCTGGCCCATGAGGTGCTCTCCATCACCTCGCCGGGGGAGGAGGACGCGGCCTCGGCCCGGCTGGCCTTCCAGGCGTCCGCGGGCGCCTCGCGCGTGCTGGTGGCGACGTCGGGCGGGGCGGTGGGCGTGGACGCGCTCGAAATCGAGGCGGAGGCGCACCCGCTGCTGCCCGCGCCGCCGGTGGCGGTGAGCGCGTCGGGTGGCTGTCTGCGCGGCTTCGTGCTGGCGCGCGGGGTGCTCTGGCCCTTGTTGGGGCTGGCGGACTTCGAGCGGTTGCTCCGGCGGCGGATGGGGGGCGCGGCGTGACGGGGCCTTCGGACGTGCGGGGGCTGGCGCTCTGGGTGGCGCGGCCGGTGATGCCCGCGAGCACGGTGGGCATCTGCCTGGCGCTCTTGCACGGGTTGCTGACGGATGCGCTGCCCCGGGAGGCGTGGCTGCGCTTCCTGGGGCTGGTGGTGGTGGTGACGGCGCTGTCCTTGTGGCTGGTGCGGCTCAACGCGCGGCGCTCGCTGCGGGTGCTGCACGCGGTGGGGGAGGGGGCGCTGCCCGCCTCCGCCGAGCACCTGCGCCAGGCGCTGCTGGAGGCCCGGGCCTTCCCCGACAGGGTCTTCTCCTTCGCGCTGCGCAGCTGGTTGTTGGGCGCGCTGGTGGTGGCGTTCATCTTCATCCCCTGGACGGACGCGTCGCTGGGGCTCGCGCCGCGAATCGTCCTGGTGGGCGCGTGTCTGGGCTCGCTGACGGCGCTGCTCATCTACCTGCTGGTGATTCGGCGCTGTCGTCGGGCGGTGGAGCTGGTGGCGGCCCGGGGGCTGTCCCCGCTGGACGTGGTGGCGGCGGCGCCCCCCCGGCGGCTGCACATGCGCCGGCACATGGTGCTCTTCACCGCCATCGCGGTGCTCACCCCCTCGCTCTTCATCCTCGACGCCACCGTCACCGGCACCTCGCGGGCCATGGACGAGGTGGTGCGCGCGAAGTCGCCCCAGGAGCGGGACATGGCGGTGCGGCGGGTGGACGACGAGCGGGGGCTGGCCGTCGCGGGGCTGGTGGCGGTGCTGGTGCTGTTGACGGCGCACCTGGGCGGCACCGTCATCGCGGGGCCCCTGCGCGCCATCACCGAGGAGGCCACCCGCATCGCCCAGGGAGACCTGCGGCCTCCGCGCGTCATCCCCGCGGAGGACGAGGTGTGGGCCACCTCGGCGGCCTTCGCGCAGATGCAGGCGCAGCTCGCTCAGGCGCTCACCCAACTGCGGCGCGCGGGCCTTCAGATATCGACCACCACCGAGCAGCTGGTGGCGACGTCCGGTGAGCAGGAGGCGGGCGCCGACGAGCAGGCCAGCTCGCTCAACGTGACGAGCGCGACGACGGAGGAGCTGGCGCGCTCGGCGCAGCAGATCGCCGGCAACGCGGAGTCGGTGTCCACCATCGCCGAGTCGACGTTCTCCGCCGCGCAGACGGGCCAGCGCGGCGCGGCGGCGTTCCTGGGCGCCATGCAGCGCATGAAGCAGGACAACCAGGCCATCGCGGACGCGGTGGTGCGGCTCAACAAGCGCGTGCAGCAGATTGGCAAGGTGGTGGAGTTCATCAACGAGATCGCCGACAAATCCGACCTGCTGGCGCTCAACGCGGAGCTGGAGGGGACGAAGGCGGGCGAGGTGGGGCGGGGCTTCTCGCTGGTGGCCGCGGAGATGCGCAGGCTCGCGGAGAACGTCATCCGCTCCACGAAGGAGATTGAGGGCCTCATCGAGGAGATCCGCGACGCGACGAACGCGGCGGTGATGGCCACGGAGGCGGGGCTGAAGGCCATGGACGCGGGCACGGTGCTGGCGGCCGAGGTGGACGAGAGCCTGAGCCTCATCCTGGAGCTGGCACGGCAGACGTCCCACGCGGTGCGCAGCATCTCGCTGGCCACGCAGCAGCAGCAGACGGGCACCGACCAGCTCGCCGCGGCGATGGGGGACATCCTGCGCGTCACCGAGCAGAACTCGGCGGCCACCAAGCAGATGGCGGTGGCCAACGCGGACCTGTCCACGCTGGCGAGGGATTTGAAGCGCGTGGTGGAGCGCTTCCACGTGGTGGCCAGGGAGGACGCATGAGCCCGCGCGGGACTTCCAGGCGGACGTCCTTCACCCGTCACCTGCTGCTGCCCGTGCCGCTGACCAACCTGGTCGGCGTGGTGTTCGGGCTGCACTACGCGTGGCTCACGCTCTCCGACGCGCCGGGGATGGCGGGCCGGATGGAGCTGTTCGTCCGGTGGGCGTGCGGGATGGGGGCGGTGGCCATCATCCTGGGCGCGTGGGTGTCGCTCGCGCGGCTGCGCACGGTGCGGGCGCTGGAGCTCGGGCGCGTGGCTGCGACGCCGGAGGTCTTGAAGGCCGCGGTGACGGAGGTGACGCGCTGGCCGGACGAGGCGTTCCTGCGCTCGCTGGGGCTGTGGCTGTTCACCACGCCCCTGTTGGGCTTCGCGGTGTGGTGGACGGCGGGCGTGGACGCGGACGCGGCGCGGCGCATCGCCGGGTTGGGGCTCTTGTTCGGTCCGCTGACGGCGCTGCTGGTGCACTGCCTGGTCATCCTGCGCTCGCGCAAGGTGGTGCTGTGGCTGGCGGAGCTGGGCATGACGCACGGCCAGCTCATCGCGGCGATGCCCAGGCGGGCGGAGATTCGCGCGCGGCTGGTGGCGTTCGCCTTCATCTCCGTGGTGACGCCGGCGGTGTTGTCCGTGCAGCTCTCCTCGGCGCTGGGGGAGCGGTCGCTGCGGCAGCTCATGGCGCACGCGGCGCCGAGCGCGGAGCTGGCCTCGCGGCTTCGCGTGGAGGCGCTCGTGTCGGGTGGGCCGCTGGTGCTGCTCGTCTTCGCGCTGGCGCTGACCACCGCGTACCTGGGCGGCACGCTGCTGGGGCGGCCCCTGCGGGAGCTGTCGAGCGAGGCGCGGCGCATCGCCGAGGGAGACCTGGCCAGCCCTCGCGTGGTGCCGACGGAGGATGAAATCTGGGACGTGTCCGCGGCCTTCACCACCATGCGGACGCACCTGGCGGACGTGATGTCCCAGCTCCAGCGCGCCGGGGCGCAGATTTCGGCGACGACGGAGGAGATCCTCACCACCTCCGGACGCTACGAGGTGGGCGCGACCGAGCAGGCCAGCTCCCTGGACCAGACGAGCGCGACGACGGAGGAGCTGGCGCGCTCGGCGCGGCAGATCGCCGAGAACGCGGGCTCGGTGGCGCAGATTGCCCAGCGCACGCTGGGCGCGGCGCAGCAGGGCCAGCGCAGCGCGGAGTCCTTTCTGGGCTCGATGGAGCGCATGAAGCAGGACAACGTCGCCATCGCCTCCTCGGTGGTGCGGCTGAACAAGCGCGTGCAGCAGATTGGCAAGATTGTCGAGTTCATCAACGGCGTGGCGGACAAGTCCGACCTGCTGGCGCTCAACGCGGAGCTGGAGGGGACGAAGGCGGCGGAGGTGGGGCGGGGCTTCTCGCTGGTGGCCGCGGAGATGCGCAGGCTCGCGGAGAACGTGCTCGAGTCCACGAAGGAGATTGAAGGGCTCATCGAGGAGGTGCGCGAGGCCTCGGCCGCGGCGGTGTCCGCGACGGAGGGCGGCGTGCGCGCGGTGGAGTCCGGGACCACGCTGGCGCAGCAGGTGTCGGAGTCGCTGCGGCAGATCACGAAGCTGGCGGGGAAGACGTCGGACGCGGTGCGGAGCATCTCGCTGGCCACGCAGCAGCAGCAGACGGGCACCGACCAGCTCGCGGAGACGATGGCGGACATCCTCCGCATCACCCAGCAGAGCCTCAACGCCACCAAGCAGGTGAGCACCGCGAACACGGACCTGCTCGTGCTGGCGAGGGACCTGAGTGAGGTGGTGGAGCGCTTCCAGATTGGACAGGAGACGCTGCGAGGGGAGGAGGGCGGGTGAACCCGAGCGAGCGCCTGCTCAGGCAGTTCCGGGACCTGGTGACGGTGCGCCTGGAGCGCATCAACCGGGCGCTCATGGAGCTGGAGGCAGGGGCGAGCCCGGACGCGGGACGTGGGGCGCTGCGCGAGCTGCACGGGCTCAAGGGCGAGGCCCGGATGATGGGCTTCGACGACATCAACGTGCTGGTGCACGAGATGGAGGAGCTCGTCCGCTGCGTGGAGCCCCGGCGCTATGCCTTGTCCGCGGACTCCGCGGATGCGCTCCTGAGCGCCGCCGACGCGGTGCTGTTGCTCTCGGGGGCGCAGCCGGGCGCGGCGTCCTCGCCCGAGGTGGTGCGGCTGGTGGGCTGGCTCCAGGCCTGTGCCCGCGCGGAGACCCGGGATGGTCCGACGGGAGAGGGCGCGGGGGCGCCCTCGAGCGCGAGGGTCGATGGGGCCGAGTCGTTGGCGCGGACCGTCGCCGCCGCGTCGGGGGGCGGGGCGCCGCGTGGTGCGACTGGCGACGTCGGTGGCGAGGCCTCGGGTCCCCAATCCTCGTCCCGAAGTGACGGTGACTCGCGGAGCGGGGGGCACGCGGCCGATTCTTCCTCGCCTGGCGACGGGAGAGAAAGAAGCGGGACCCACGCTTCTGATGTCGCATCCCGAAATGACGAGCCGGAGAGGGATGTGGCCCCTGTGGCCGAGGCCGCGGCGGTGAGCGTTCGCGGCGGGGGGCGCACGGCTCCCGGAGGCAATCCGCTCTGGCGGGTCTCAGGGACGGGGATGACCCGCGTGTCCACGGTGGCACCCGCCGAGCCTCCACTGCGCGGTGGCGCCCCACCTCCCACGGGAGGCCTCTCGACCGTCGCGCAGAATCGCGGCTGGCCCTCCGCGCCACGTCCGGAGACGAGCCCCGCTCGTCCCGCCACGGGGACGACTGGCGCGAGTCCCTCGCCCACGCCTGTCCCCGTGCCTCGCGTGGCCGCGCCAGGGCAGGGGCCCTCGACGCCGCCCCGTCAGCCCGAGACGCGCATGGACGCGGTCCGCATCGACGTGGCCAGCCTGGACCTGTTGACCAGCGCGGTGACGAACCTGGCCCAGGTCGCCCGTCGCCGGGAGCGCGCCAACGCCCGCCGCCTGGCCCTGGCCCGGGAGCTGGGAAAGCTGGCCCGCGAGGCCGAGGACCTGGGCCCCGCCGCCGCCGCGCTGGTGGCCCGGCTGGGCACCGCCAAGGAACTGGCCGCGGACCTCCATCGCGAGTCCAAGCTGCTCTCCAACGAAGAGCTCCGCGACCTGGGAATGGTCGTCGAGGAGGTCCAGGGCCTGCGCATGCTCCCCCTGTCCGTCCTCTTCGAGCCCTATCCGCGCATGGTGCGAGACCTGTCGCGCACGCTGGGCAAGGAGGTGGAGCTCGTCGTCGACGGCGAGGACACCCGCGCGGACCGGGCGGTGGTGGAGGCCTTGCGAGAGCCGCTGATGCACCTGGTGCGCAACGCCCTGGACCACGGCCTGGAGACGCGCGTGGACCGCGTCACCTCCGGCAAGCATCCCCGGGGCTGTCTCACCCTGCGCGCCGCGCGCGAGGGCAGCCGCATCATCCTGCGCGTCGAGGACGACGGCATGGGGCTGGACCCCGTGGAGCTGCGCCGCGTGGCCGTGCGCCGGGGCGTCCTGGACGAGAGCGCCGCCAACGCGCTGTCCGACGCCGCCACCCGCGAGCTCATCTTCCTGCCGGGCTTCACCTCCCGGGAGGTCGTCACGGACCTGTCGGGTCGGGGCGTGGGCCTGGACGCCGTGCGCGCCTCCATCCAGGGACTGGGAGGCGACGTGGGCGTCGAGTCCGCGCCCGGCTGGGGCACCATCTTCGAGCTGCGCGTCCCCGTGTCCCTCACCGTCGCGCCGCTGCTCTTCGTCCAGGTGGGCACGGAGACGCTCGCCTTGAGCGCCACCCACGTCTCGCGCGCCCTCAAGGTGGAGCCCCTGCACCTGTGCGAGGTGGCGGGCCGGCCCGCGCTGCTCGTGGAGGGCCGCGTGCTGCCCTTGGCGTCCCTGGGCTCGCTGCTCGGCCTGTCCCCGGAGCGCGAGGTCCGGGAGGGGGAGCTCGTCCTGGTGGTCCGCAGCCAGAGCGGCGCCGCCGCCGTCGTCGTGGACCGCGTGCTCGAGGAGCGCGTCCAGGCCATCCTCCCCCTGCGCGGCGTGCTGGCCCGCTTCGGCCACCTCACGGGCGCGACCTCCCTGGCGGACGGCCGGCTCGCCATGGTGCTGTCGGCGGCCTACCTCACCGCCAGCGCCCACGGGACGTCCCCGCTGAAGCTGCCCCGCTCGTCGACCCCGGAGACACAGTCGCGGCGCCGGCGCATCCTCGTCGTGGACGACTCCCCTCTCACCCGGGAGCTCATCTCCAACCTCCTGGAGGCGGTGGGATACGACACCGTCATGGCCGCCGACGGGGCGGACGCGCTGGACGTCCTGGAGGGCACCCCGGTGGACCTGGTGGTGACCGACCTGGAGATGCCGGGCATGGATGGCCTGGCGCTGACCCGCCGGCTGAAGGAACTTTCCGCCCGGCCGAGGCTGCCCGTCGTCATCCTCACCACCCGTGGTGGAGAGGAGGACCGGCGGCGTGGGCTGGCGGCGGGGGCGGACGCCTACGTCACCAAGGGGGACCTGGTGCGCCAGGACCTGGTGGATGTGGTGGGGCGACTGTTGTCCTGAGGGCCCCCAGCTCAACCTCCTGAGGACAGGACGGAGCATTGGCTATACTCGGCGCCTCGCGCACGGGGTATGGACAGGGCATGGGCAAGAAAGTGTCGGTGCTGGTGGTCGATGACTCACTCATCTGCCGACAGCTCATCTGCGAGGCGTTGAGCAAGGACCCCGACATCGAGGTGGTCGGCTCGTGCGCGGACGGCAAGCAGGCCGTGGAGATGACCAAGGAGCTGCGGCCCCACGTCATCACCATGGACGTGGACATGCCCGTCATGGATGGGTTGACGGCCACCGAGCACATCATGGCCGAGTGCCCCACGCCCATCCTGGTGCTGACGGCGGACCCGCGCTCGCAGGCGCCGGAGCTGACGTACCGGGCGCTGGAGCTGGGCGCGCTCGCGCTGCAGATCAAGCCCGCCATCGACGCCGGCCCCGAGGCCTGGAACCTGGTGCGGGAGATCAAGCTGCTCTCCTCGGTGCGCGTCATCCGCCACCTGCGCCGTCCCCAGAAGGGCATCACCCCGCCTCGCGTGACGACGTCCGTGCTGCCCGCCGTGTCCATGGGCGTGGTGGTGGTGGCCGCGAGCACGGGCGGGCCGCAGGTGCTGTGCCGGATGCTGTCGGAGCTGCCGGCGGACTTCCCCGCGCCCATCGTCATCGTCCAGCACATCAACGCCGCCTTCGCCGAGTCGCTGGCGGGGTGGCTGGGCAACACCAGCCGGCTCAAGGTGCGGCTGGCGCAGGACGGCGAGCCGTTGATGCCGGGCCACGTGCTCATCGCGCCGCCGGGGCAGCACACCATGATTCCCTTCCGGGGACGGGTGGCGCTCAAGGCGGGCGTGGAGCGCGACGGGCACATGCCCTCGGGGACGACGCTGCTGGAGAGCGCGGCCCGGACCTACGGCCGGCGCGCGGTGGGCCTGGTGCTGACGGGCATGGGCGCGGACGGCGCGGAGGGGCTCCTGGCCATCCGTCAGGCCGGAGGGCTGACGCTGGCGCAGAACGAGGAGTCCTGCGTGGTGTTCGGCATGCCGGGCGCGGCGGTGGAGCGCAAGGCGGTGGACCACCTCATCCACGGCGACGAGGTCGCGGCGACGCTGTCGCGGCTGGCGCGGGGTGAGTCGTTGGCCGTGGGGCGCTGAGCTGGCGGTGCGTGCTCCGAGCGCGCCATGGGCTTTCGTGCGCGCCTTCCTCACGGCGCGTACGGGCATGGCCTTGAGCGGGCCCCAGATTCGTCGGCTGGATGACCGGCTGGCGGAGCGGTGTCGCGGGCTGA
The DNA here is from genome assembly GCF_006518215.1 of Myxococcus sp. AB025B. Lineage (NCBI taxonomy): Bacteria > Pseudomonadati > Myxococcota > Myxococcia > Myxococcales > Myxococcaceae > Myxococcus > Myxococcus sp. AB025B. The sequence continues at coordinate 682 of NZ_SRLW01000319.1, read as the reverse complement.
CGCCGCACCAGTACCTGGCGTTCCTCAAGTCGCCCACGGGCGCCGCGGAGCTGGAGGGGCTCATCTCCGCGGTGGTGGTGAACAAGACGGACCTCTTCCGGGACGAGGTGCAGCTCACCGACTTCCGCGAGCACGTGCTCGGGCCGCTGGTGGAGCGGGCGAGGGGAGGGCCCCTGCGGGTGTGGAGCGCGGGGTGCTCGACGGGCGAGGAGGTGGCCACGCTGCTCATCCTGCTGGCCGAGGCGGGCGCGAGCCCCGGGAGCACCGTGCTGGGCACGGACATCTCGGAGGCGGCGCTGCGGCGCGCGCGGGGGCTCTCCTTCTCCGCGGAGCAGCTGCGTCGGGTGCCGCCCGCGCTCCGGGAGCGCTACTTCGTGTCGACGGGCTCGCGCCTGGCGCTGGTGGGCGGGCTTCGCGAGCGGGCCAGCTTCCAGGTCCACAACCTGATGGACGTGCCCTATCCCCGGGCCCCGGCCGAGCGCGGCTTCGACGTCATCTTCTGCCGCAACGTCCTCATCTACTTCACGGTGGAGTCCTTCCACCGGACCGTCGCCACGCTGGCGGAGAGCCTCGTGCCCGGGGGCACGCTGGTGCTGTCATCCTCGGAGCCGCTGCTCCAGGTGCCGCCCTCCCTGCGCGTGGTCCGCACGGAGTCGGCGTTCTTCCACGTCCGGAGCGACGC
>NZ_SRLW01000318.1:0-11399 GCF_006518215.1 Myxococcus sp. AB025B | reverse complement strand
GTGGGTGGGGAGCCTGAGGCCCGGGAGCAGCGACTGGGAGATGCTGCTGGGGAGCGCGGCGAAGCTGTACGTGAAGGGCGTGGAGGTGGACTGGGCGGGGGTGGACAAGGGGTATGCGCGCCGAAGGGTGGCGCTGCCGACGTATCCCTTCCAGCGTGAGCGCTACTGGGTCGAGCGTCCTCGTGAGAGTGCTCGCGCCGCGACGCCGAGCTCGGGTGGCGCGGGGTTGTTGGGTCGACGCCTCCGCTCTCCCGCGCTCACGCAGACGGTCTTCGAGTCGTCGGTGGGCACCGGCGCGATGCAGTTCCTCGCCGAGCACCAGGTGCTCGGCGCGACCGTGCTGCCGGCCACGGTCTACATGGAGCTGGCGCGAGCCGCGGCCGTCGAGCTCCTGGGTGCTGGTGCGCATCCGGTGGACGGACTGCTCATCCACGATGCGCTCGTCCTGCGTGGTGCCGCCGAGCGAGTCCTCCAGCTCGTCGTGTCTCCGAGCGGTGATGACACGTACACCTTCCAGCTCTTCAGCGCGGAAGACGAGGGCTCCCGAGGCGCGAAGGCGCCGAGCTGGACCCTGCACGCGTCGGGGAGTCTCGCCAGGGCGCGAGCCGAGGTCGTCACCCCCGAGCCACGCGCACTCTCGGAGCTGCAGGCGCGGTGTCCCACGGAGGTCCCCGCGGCGAAGCTCCATGCGCACTTCGACGCACGCGGCATCCACTACGGCCCGGCCTTCAAGGGCCTCGAGCGCATCCGCCTGGGACGAGGCGAAGCGCTGGGCCAGGTGCGACGGCCCGAAACGCTGACCGCGGAGACGTGGAGTGCGCCACTGCACCCCGCGATGCTCGATGCGTGTCTCCAGGTCTGCGGCGCCCTCTTCCTGGGCGAAGGCCGCGACACCCCCGAGGACGTGCTCGTCCTTCCCGTCGGGTTGGAGCGGCTCGTGGTCTGGAGCGAGCCGGGGACGACGTGTTGGAGCCATGTCTCGATGCGGGCGGGCAGCACGTCGACCGGGGATGTCCGCATCCTCGACGAGGCTGGACGGGTGTGCGTCGAGCTGGTGGGGCTGCGCTTCCAACAGGTGAGCCGCTCCGCGCTGCGGCGGATTCTCGGCACGGGGCGGGACTGGACCTACGAACTCGCCTGGGAGCCTCGCTCCTTGACGGCGCTCCCGGACGGGGCGACCTCGGGTGGTACCTGGGTGCTGCTCGCGGATGGGGGCGGTCTGGCGGACGAACTCGCGAAGTCGCTGGAGGCGCGGGGCGCTCGCTGCGTCCGGGTCCTCGCGGGGAGCACCTACGAGGCGCGTGAGGGTGGGACGTACGCGGTCGACCCGACCCGGGCCGAGGACTTCTCGCGCCTGCTCCAGGACCTCACCGCCACGGGGGGCGAGCCGTGTCGGGGCATCGTGCACCTGTGGGGGCTCGGGGGCGGGCTGTCCGCGCCGTCGACCCAGGACCTGGCCTGCATGGGTGCGCTCCATCTGGTCCAGGCGTTGAGCCGTGGTGGAGGTACGCCGCCGCCTCGCCTGTGGCTGGTGACGCGCGGCACCCAGCGCACGGGGCACGAGACGGCGCCTCCCTCATTGGCCCATGCGGCGCTCTGGGGATTGGGCCGCACGCTCGCGGTGGAGCATCCGGAGTCCTGGGGGGCGCTCATCGACCTGGATGGCGACTCGCGCGACGAGGACCTCCGCTCCCTGCTGGACGAGCTGCTGCGGACTCCCGAGGGAGAGCAGGTCGCCATCAGGCGCGGACGGCGGTACGTGGCCCGCCTCGTGCGCGGTGAGGTGTCCTCACGCACGACGCCTTCCGTGGCACAGCTCCGACAGGATGCGACCTACCTCATCACGGGCGGCCTGGGCGCCCTGGGCCTCCACGTGGCCCGGTGGATGGTGGGGCGCGGCGCACGCCACCTGGTGTTGATGGGGCGCAACGAGGCGAGCCCCGAGGCAGAGGCGACGCTGCGGTCGCTTCGGTCGGCAGGGGCGCGAATCGAGTGCGTGCGAGGGGACGTCTCGCGGCCCGAGGACGTCGCTCGGACGCTGGCCACCCTCTCCGGCGACGCGCCACCGCTGCGCGGCGTGATGCACGTCGCCGGTGTGGTGGAGGACGGGACGCTCCTTCACCAGGACTGGGCCCGCTTCGAGCGCGTGCTCGCACCCAAGCAGCGCGGAAGCTGGAACCTCCACCAGCAGACGCTGGAGCTGCCGCTCGACTTCTTCGTGATGTTCTCGTCCTCCGCCTCGTTGCTGGGGGCCGCGGGGCAGGGCAACTACGCCGCCGCGAACGCGTTCATGGATGCGCTCGCGCACCACCGTCGCGCGCTCGGACTGAGCGCGGTGAGCATCAACTGGGGCCCCTGGAGTGGCGGCGGAATGGCGGCGGCCCTCGATGTGCCGGAGGCGCGGCGCTGGTTCGAGTGGATTGAACCGGAGCAGGGGCTGGAGCTGCTGGGACAGGTGATGGATTCGGGCCGCGCGCAGGTCGCGGTGCTGCCCATCGAATGGCCCCGGTACCTGCAACGCTTCGGAGAGGTCGGCGCGCCGAAGGTCCTATCGGGTCTGCTCGACGAGGCTCGGGCGGGCATGCCCCGCGCGCAGGCGTCGCCGATGCGGGCGCGGCTGAAGGGGCTGCCACGAGGTCGTCAGCAGGAGCTGCTGCTCGAGCACGTGCACCAGCAGGTCGCCCAGGTGCTGGGCTGGGATGCCTCCGCGCCGAGGTCGGGGGACTTGCGGCTGTTCGACTCGGGCCTGGATTCGCTCATGGCCGTCGAGCTGAAGAACCGTCTCCAGGCGAGCCTGGGCCTCGAGCGCCCCCTGGCGGCCACGCTGGTGTTCGAGCACCCCAGCATCGAGTCGCTGGTCGAGCACCTGGCGCTCGAGGTCTTCGAACTGGGCCCCCTCGTCCCCACCCCGCAGGCAGCGCCGGTGGAGGACACGGGCCCGACGTTGGCGGAGCTGGAGCGGCGCCCCGAGGAGGAGCTGGGGTCGCTGCTCGACGAGAAGCTCGCGGCTCTCGAGAAGCTGATGGGTGAGAGCTAGTCCCCCCGCGGTTGCCTGCCCCGACGTTCATGAGAGAGGCACGACGATGAGCAGCCCCTTGGACCCGCACGAGAACAGTGCACGCCTGGCTCGCGCCCTGGTCGCACTGGAGAAGATGCAAGCGCGGCTGGAGGCGAGCGAGCGCGAGAAGCGTGAGCCCATCGCCATCATCGGCATGGGGTGCCGTTTCCCTGGCGGCGCGAACCACCCCGAGGCGCTCTGGGAGCTGCTGCGTGGCGGCGGTGACGCCATCGTCGAGGTGCCTCCCGACCGGTGGGCCATCGACGACTACTACGACCCGGACCCCGCGGCGGAAGGGAAGATGTACACGCGCTGGGGGGGCTTCCTGAAGGGAGTCCGGCTCGATGAGCTGGATGCCCGGTTCTACGGCATCGCGCCTCGCGAGGCGGCGAGCATGGACCCCCAGCAGCGGTTGATGCTGGAGGTGACGTGGGAGGCGCTCGCCAACGCGGGGCAGGTGCAGGAGCGCATCGCGAACAGCCTCACCGGGGTGTTCGTCGGGGTGATGCTCAACGACTACGCCCAGCTCCAGGCGCAGCAGGCGGACCCGGCGCTGATGGACGCGTATCTGGCGTTCGGCAACGACTCCAGCTTCATGGCCGGGCGCATCTCGTACATCCTCGGCGCCCAGGGGCCGAGCATGGCGGTGAACACCGCCTGCTCCTCCTCGCTCGTGACGGTGCAGCTGGCCTGTCAGAGCCTGCGCGCTCGCGAGAGCAACATGGCCATCGCGGGGGGCGTGAGCGTCATCCTGGCCCCGGACGGGCACATCGTCTCGTCGCGGCTCCGTTCCCAGTCTCCGACGGGGCGGTGCAGGACGTTCGACGCCGCGGCCGACGGCTACGTGCGGGGCGAGGGCTGCGGTGTCGTGGTGCTCAAGCGGCTCTCCGACGCGCTCGCGGACAAGGACCCGGTGCTGGCCGTCATCCGAGGCGGCGCGGTCAATCACGACGGTCCCAGTGGTGGCCTCACGGTGCCGAGCGGTCCCGCGCAGGAGGCGGTGATTCGCCGGGCGCTGGCCAACGCGGGCGTGGAGCCCGCGCAGGTGGACTACGTCGAGGCGCACGGGACGGGGACACCGCTCGGCGACCCGATAGAGGTGCGCGCGCTGCAGAAGGTGTTCGCCCCGGGGCGGGACGCCTCACGGCCCCTCGGCCTGGGCTCCATCAAGACGAACGTCGGGCACCTGGAGGCCGCGGCTGGAATCGCCGGATTGATGAAGGTGGTGCTGATGCTCCAGCACCGCGAGATTCCGCCCCACCTCCACCTGGCGCGGCCCACCACCGCCATCCCCTGGAGCGAGGTGCCCATCTCCATCCCCACCCGCCTCCGTCCCTGGGACAAGGCGTCCGGCAGGCGCGTGGCGGGCGTCAGCTCCTTCGGGCTGAGCGGCATCAACGCGCACCTGCTCGTCGAAGAGGCGCCGGAGCGGGAGTCCGCGCGTCCGACCGAGTCGCCCGAGCGCCCCGCCCACCTGCTGCCGCTGTCCGCTCGCGACGAGAACGCGCTCCAGCAGCTCGCCCGTGAGTACCAGACCTGGCTGGCCGGAGCGCCGGGGCGACTGGCGGACATCTGTTACACGGCGAGCGCGCGACGCAGCCACCATGAGCACCGGCTCGCGGTAGTGGGGCGCACGCGCAAGCAGCTGGCGGAGCACCTGGGGGCCTTCCTCCGAGGCGAGCCGGTTCCGGCGGTCTCCCATCGGCGGGCCTCGCCCCGTCGGCCGAAGGTGGTGTTCGTCTTCTCGGGACAGGGCTCCCAGTGGCCCACGATGGCGCGGGAGCTGCTCCGGGTGTCCCCGGTGTTCCGCGCCACGCTGGAGGACTGCGAGCGGGCCATGCGAGCGCACGGGGACCTCGCCCTGCTGGCGTTGCTGGAGAAGAAGGACGACGCCTCGTGGATGGAGGACATCGGTGTCATCCAGCCGATGTTGTTCGCCATCTCGGTGGCGCTCGCCGCGCAGTGGCGCGCCTGGGGCATCCATCCGGACGCGGTGGTGGGCCACAGCATGGGCGAGGTGGCCGCGGCCTGCGTGGCGGGCGTGCTCACCCTGGAGGACGCGGCGCGGGTCATCTGCCGCCGGAGCGCGCTGCTCCGCCGCGTCCGGGGGCAGGGCGGCATGGCGCTCGTGGGGCTCTCGCTCGAGCAGTCGCGGGCCGTGCTCGCGGGCTTCGAGGACCGGCTCTCCATCGCGGCGAGCAATGGTCCGACGACGACGGTGCTGGCGGGAGACTCCGTGGCCTTGCAGGAGGTCATGGAGCGGCTGCGGACCCGCAACGTCTTCTGTCGGGCCATCAAGGTGGATGTCGCCTCCCACTCACCCCAGGTGGACTCGCTGCTCCCGGAGCTGCGCGAGGCGCTCGATGGGCTCCAGCCCCGCGCGGCGAACCTGCCCGTGTACTCCACCGTGACCGGAGGACTGACGGACGGGACGGACTGGGATGCGAGCTACTGGCAGCGCAACCTGCGTGAGCCGGTCCTGTTCTCTCCGGTCATCGAGCAGCTGCTCGCCAGCCCGCACCAGGTCTTCGTCGAGCTGAGCCCTCATCCCATCCTGACGCAGTCCATCGAGCGCATCGTCGGAGCGTCGCGCACGGAGGGGCTGGTGCTGCCCTCGCTGCGCAGGGACGAGGGGGAGCTGGAGGTCCTGTTGCAGTCGCTCGGCGCGCTCCACACGGCGGGGCATCCCATCGACTGGCGCGCGGTGTATCCGGAGCCGGGTGAGTGCACGCCCCTGCCGGGCTACCCCTGGCAGCGCTCCCGCTTCTGGCTGGAGCCGCGCCCCGCCGCGCTCCGGAACGTGGCGCGCCCCGTCGACTCCCGTCCGGAGGTGATGGAGGTGCCCTCGGACACGGTGAAGTCCGAGCACGCCGACGGCACGCCGTCCCGCTTCTACGACGACTCCGTGGAGCGGGAGCGGGTGCTCGCGCCCGACGAGGTCTACCTGACCTTCGGCATCCAGCGTCGACCGGTGCCGGGCTTCTCGTGGCTGCTGAGCGTCTACGGACTCCCGGAGCGACCGGAGCACACGGAGTTGCTGTTGGAGGGGCAGCGTGGGCTCCGCTCCGTGTTGTTCCGAGGCGTCCGTTGGTCCTCGGTGCGCAAGGTGCTCGACTTCGGCTGCGGGTACGCCTCGGACCTCATCTCGCTGGCGCGGAAGTTCCCGCACCTGCGGCTGGATGGTTACACCATCTCCGCGGAGCAGGCGGCCATCGACGGCGAGCGGGTGCGGGCGCGTGGGCTCCAGGAGCGCGTCCGCGTCTTCGCGCGTGACAGCGCGAAGGATGCCTTCCCGGACCGCTACGACGTGGCCTTCGGGTTCGAGGTCGCGACCCACGTCGCGGACAAGAAGGCGCTGTTCGCGAACCTCTCCCGGAGCCTCCACAACGGAGGCTTCCTGTTGCTCGCCGACTTCGTCGCCAATGGCGTGTCGGCCATCAACGTCGAGGAGACCGCGTCGTACAACGTCAACGCGGAGGAGTGGGCGGAGTTGCTGGCGCGCCACCGCTTCCGGCTGGTGGAGGGCGTGGACATCAGCCGGGAGGCCGCGTGCTTCCTCGAGGACCCGGGGTTCGACCGTCACCTGGAGGTCGTGGCGGAGCGGTTCAAGCTCAGTGACCTGGTGAAGCGGAACTTCGATGCCATGCGCAACTTCGGCAAGGCGCTCGACAAGGGGTTGATGAGCTATGCGTTGCTCGTCGCCCAGAAGGATGAGCACGCGGGGGCGCCGTACCTGGCGCGGGTGAACCGCGCGAAGCTGGCGTCGCTGACCCCGTTCACCGCGTTCGAGGACGCGGGGGCCTGGGCGGCGCCCGCCGAGGACTCCGAGCTGGAGGGGCTGGCGCCGCTCGCTTCACGCGAGTGGGTCTACGAGGTGACGTGGCCCCAGAAGCCGCGCGTGTTGAAGTCCGAGACGCAGCGGAAGGGTGAGGCCGTAGGCCGGTGGTTGATTCTCTGTGACCGCACGGGAACGGGGGAGGCGCTGGCCGCGCGCCTGCGAGCCCGGGGCGAGCACTGCACGCTGCTGTTCGCGGAGCCCGGTGCGCAGGGCCTCGGAGCGGACGGGGCGCGCGTCGATTCGACGGACCCGGCCAAGAGTCAGCGGACGCTCGGAGCGGACGGGGCGCGTGTCGAGCCGAGGGACCCGGCCAAGAGTCAGCGGACGCTCGGAGCGGACGGGGCGCGTGTCGAGCCGACGGACCCGGCCAAGAGTCAGCGGACGCTCGGAGCGGACGGGGCGCGTGTCGAGCCGACGGACCCGGCCAAGAGTCAGCGGACGCTCGGAGCGGACGGGGCGCGCGTCGAGCCGACGGACCCGGCCAAGAGTCAGCGGACGCTCGGAGCGGACGGGGCGCGCGTCGGTTCGACGGACCCGGCCAAGAGTCAGCGGACGCTCGGAGCGGACGGGGCGCGCGTCGAGTCGACGGACCCGGCCAAGCGTCAGCGGACGCTCGGAGCCGATGCGGCGCGGGTCGACCCGACGGACCTCGCGGATTGGCAGCGGGTGCTGGAGAAGCTGGCCTCGGAGGGCGGCGGCCCCTTCCGCGGTGTGGTGCACCTGTGGAACCTCGACCTCGGCGGCATGGCGCCGGACGCGACGACGCTGGGGCTCGGCTGCGGAAGCCTGCTGACGCTGGTGCAGCGGCTGGGCGGAGGCGTGGGCGCGAACACGCGGCTGTGGTGGGTCACGCGAGGCGCGCAGTCCGTCGGCGACGGAGGTCCCATCTCCGTAACGCAGTCACCCATCTGGGGCGCGGGTCGGGTGCTCGCACTGGAGCACCCCGAGCTGTGGGGTGGGCTCGTGGACCTATCGACATCGCCGGACGCACAAGAGGTCGACGCGCTCTGCGAGGAGCTGTGCGAGTCGGACGGCGAGGACCAGCTCGCCCTGCGCGGGAAGACGCGGCACGTGGCCCGACTCGTCCGTGGCGAGCTTCCTCCGGCGGGCAAGTCACCCTGGCGGGGCGATGGGGCGTACCTCATCACCGGAGGTCTGGGAGGACTGGGGCTCCAGGTCGCGAAGTCACTGGTGGCCCACGGCGCCCGGCACCTGCTCCTCTCAGGTCGCACCGAACTCCCCGCCCCGAGCGACTGGGCATCGCTCCCGTCGGACAGCCCGCTCACATCGCAGGTCAAGGCACTGCGCGAACTCCAGGCACAAGGGGCATCGGTTCGATACGTGCGGTGCGACGTCGGTGAGCCGGACCAGGTGCGCGCGCTCATCGATGCATGCGGGCAGGGCCCCATTCCGCTCGTGGGCATCTTCCACGCGGCGGGTGTCTCGGCGCACCGCGCGCTGAAGGAGACGGGCCCGGAGGTGCTCTCGTCCGTCTTCCATCCCAAGGCGATGGGCGCCTGGAATCTCCACGAACTCACCCGTCACCTCCCACTCCACTGCTTCGTCCTGTTCTCCTCGGCGTCCTCTGTGTGGGGCTCGCAAGGGATGGCCGCGTATGCGGCGGCGAACCACTTCCTCGACGCCCTCGCGCACCACCGCAAGTCCCAGGGACTGGCGGCGACGTGCATCAACTGGGGCCGCTGGAGTGAAGGCGGGATGGCGGGCTCCGAGGAGGCTCAGCGCTTCTTCTCGCAGGTGGGCCTGGAGGCGATGCCGACCGAGGCGGCGCTCACGTTGCTGGAGCGCCTGGTGGGCGCGGGCGTCACCCAGCGGACGGTGGCGTCGGTGGACTGGAGCCGCTTCAAGCCGCTGCAGGAGGCTCGGCGACACCGCCCTCTGCTCGAGCACATCTCCGTGGGGGTGCCGGCCCCGAAGGCCCCCCTGGAGCAGGGCTCGGTCACCTCCGAGCTGCTGCGCCGTCTGGAGGAGGCGCCCCTGGGACGCCGCCGCAACGTGCTGCAGGACTTCGTGCGCGGCGAGGCCTCGCGGGTCCTGGGCGCCGAGCCCTCCTCCCTGACGCCGGGGCAGGGCTTCTTCCAGATGGGCATGAACTCGCTCATGTCCGTCGAGCTGAAGAACCACCTGGAGCGGAGCCTCCGACACAAGCTCCCGTCCACGCTCGCGTTCGATTATCCGACGGTGGCGGAGCTGACCGACTTCCTGGCGAAGGAGGTCCCCGCGCTCGCGGTGCTCCTTCCCGCTCGGCCCGAGGTGGCGCTCGCCGACGCCGCTGTCGCCGACGTGGACCCGTTGTTGAAGGACGAAGCCATCTTCGAACTGCTGAGTGAAGCAGAGCGGTTGTCGGAGACCGCGCTGCAATCACTTGCACAGTCTTTCCCTGGTGAGGGCTCAAATGAGTGACGTCATGGAGAAGTTGGTGCGTGGTCTCTCCCCCGAGAAGCGGGTGAACCTCGCCAGGATGCTCCTTCGCTCGGTGGGCGAGAGCGTCCCGGAGAAGAAGACGGCGGAGCCCATCGCCATCATCGGAATCGGCTGCCGGTTCCCGGGCGGCGTGAGTGACGCGGACTCCTTCTGGCGGATGTTGCGAGCGGGCACGGACGCGGTGGGCGAGGTGCCGCCGAGCCGCTGGGACATCGACGCGTACTACGACGCCGACCCCTCCAAGCCCGGGAAGATGTACACGCGCAACGGCGCGTTCCTGGAGGGCGTGGACCTGTTCGACCCGTACTTCTTCGGGATTCCTCCGCGCTCGGCGGTGAACATGGACCCCCAGCACCGGCTGCTGCTGGAGGTGGCCTGGGAGGCGCTGGAGCACGCGGGCATCGCGCCCCAGAGCCTCGCGGGCAGCAAGACAGGGGTGTTCATCGGCGGCGCCACCGGCGACTACACCCAGCTCATCCAGGGCAAGGGCGCCGAGAGCATCGATGCGAGCTACCTCACGGGCAGCCTGCTCACGTTCGCCACGGGGCGGCTGTCCCACTTCTTCGACCTGCAGGGGCCGAGCCTCGGCGTGGACACCGCCTGTTCCTCGTCACTCGTCGCGGTCCACCTGGCGTGTCAGAGCCTGCGCTCGGGGGAGAGCTCGCTGTCGCTCGTGGGCGGCGTGAACCTCATCCTGACGCCGCAGGGCACCATCACCACCTGCAAGGCGCGGATGCTCGCGGTGGATGGGCGCTGCAAGACGTTCGACGCCGCGGCGGATGGCTACGGCCGGGGCGAGGGCTGCGGCATGGTCGTGCTCAAGCGGCTCTCGGATGCGCAAGCGGATGGAGACCAGGTCCTGGCCGTCATCCGTGGCACCGCGGTGAACCAGGATGGGCACAGCAGTGACTTGACGGTGCCCAACGGGCTCGCGCAGCAGGCGGTCATTCGTCAGGCGCTGGCGGACGCGGGCCTGGACCCGAGGCAGGTGGGCTACGTGGAGGCGCACGGCACCGGCACGTCGCTGGGAGACCCCATCGAGCTGCGCGCGCTGGGGGCGGTGTTCGGCGAGAAGCGAGACGGCGCCGCGGCCCTCCAGGTCGGCTCGGTGAAGACGAACATCGGTCACCTCGAGTACGCGGCGGGCATCGCGGGGCTCATCAAGCTCGTGCTCTCGTTGAAGCACGGCGAGGTGCCCGCGCATCTGCACTTCAAGCGCGGCAACCCGTACATCCCCTGGAACGAACTCCCGGTGGAGATTCCCACCCAGCTTGTGCCGTGGACCGCGCGGGACGGGAAGCGCGTGGGTGGCGTGAGCTCATTCGGCGCCAGCGGGACGAACGCGCACGTGGTGCTGGAAGAGGCGCCGGAGGTGGAGAGGAAGGGTGGGGCGGAGAGGCCGAGGCACGTGCTGGCGCTGTCAGCGAGGAGCGAGAAGGCACTGAGGGAGCTTGCGGGCCGGTACGCGAAGGGGCTGGGAGAAGAGGTGGGGGACGCGTGCTTCACGGCGAACACGGGGCGAGGACGCTTCGCGCACCGGGTGGCGGTGGTGGGGAGGACGGGAGAGGAGTTGAGGGAGGAGCTTGCGAGGTACGCGAGTGGTGGGGTGGTGGAGAAGGGAGCGGAGGGGCAGGCGAGGAAGGCGGAGGAGGTGGTGCTGCTCTTCACGGGGCAGGGAGTGCAGCACGAGGGGATGGGGAGGGAGCTGTACGAGACGAGTGAGACGTTCCGGGAAGTGATGAAGCGGTGCGACGAGGTGGTGAAGGGGGAGTTGGGGGAGTCGCTGGTGGAGGTCTTGTACGGAGGGAAGGGGGCGCTGCTGGAGAGGAGCAGCGTGTCGCAGGCGGCGCTGTTCAGCGTGGAGTACGCGCTGTCGGAGGTGTGGAGGGAGTGGGGAGTGAAGCCGGCGGCGGTAATGGGGCACAGCCTGGGTGAGTACGTGGCGGCGTGCGTGGCGGGGGTGTTCAGCCTGGAGGAGGGGCTGAAGCTGGTGATGGAGCGAGGGAGGTTGATGGAGGGGCTGGAGGGGGAAGGGAAGATGGTGGCGGTGCTGGCGAGCGA
>NZ_SRLW01000317.1:0-11463 GCF_006518215.1 Myxococcus sp. AB025B | reverse complement strand
TCTGGGAGTACAACACCGCGCTGTTCGACGCGGCGACGGCGCGGAGGATGGCGGGGCACTACGTGACGCTGCTGGAGGGACTGGTGGCCGACCCGAGCGTGCGCGTCGGTGATGCGCCGCTGCTCGCGGAGTCGGAGCGGCGGCAGCTGCTGCGCGAGTGGAGTGGGCGCGAGACACCGGACGCGGTCGCGGGGCTGATGCACGCGTGGATCGAGGCCCAGGTGGCGCGCTCGCCTGACGCCGTGGCGGTGACGGATGGCGTGGCCTCGCTGACGTACGTGGAGCTGGAGCGGCGCGCGAACCAGCTCGCGCATCACCTGCTCGCGTTGGGGGTGACGCCAGGGAGCGCGGTGGGCCTGTGCCTGGAGCGCGGCGACCTGGAGATGCCGGTGGCGGTGCTGGCCACGCTGAAGGCGGGCGCGGCGTTCCTTCCCCTGGACCCGAGCTATCCGGCCCAGCGGCTGGCGCAGATGCTGGAGGACACGGGCGCGCCGGTGGTGCTGGTGCAGGGAGCGCTCGGCCGCGCGCTGCCCGAGCATCCAGGGACGAGGCGGGTTCGCCTGGAGGATGAGGCCGCGCGAATCCGGACGAGGCCCGTGCAGGCACCGGCGCTGTCCCTGTCTCCCGAGACGCCCTGTTACTTCGTCTACACGTCGGGGAGCACGGGGCGTCCCAAGGGCATCCTCATGTCCCATCGCGCGGTGGGGAACATGCTGCGGTGGCTGCTCGCGCGCACCGTGGACCCGGGGGCGACGACGCTGCAGTTCGCGTCGCTGAACTTCGATGTGTCGTTCCAGGAGCTGTTCGGCACGTGGTGTCTGGGCGGCACGGTGTTGCTGGTGGGGGAGGCGGAGCGCAAGGACCCGGTGGCGCTGCTCGGGCGCATGGTGGCGCATGGCGTGGGGCGCTTGTATCTGCCCTTCGTGGCGCTCCAGGCGCTGTGCGAGGTGGCGCAGCATGAAGCGAAGCTGCCGCCCCTGCGCGAGGTGGTGACGGCGGGTGAGCAGTTGCAGGTGACGCCCGCGCTGGTGTCCTTCTTCGAGCGACTGCCGGGCTGCGTGCTGGAGAACCAGTATGGCCCGTCGGAGGCGCACGTCGTCACGGCCTGGAGGGCGCGAGGCCCGCCGTCGACCTGGCCCGCGCTGCCTCCCGTCGGGGCGCCCATCTCCAACGTGAAGGTGTACGTGCTGGACGAGCGGGGCGCGCCGAGCCCCGTGGGCGTGGTGGGGGAGGTGTACGTCGGCGGCGCGAGCCTCGCGCACGGTTACTGGGGCAGGGCGGAGCAGACCGCGGAGCGCTTCATCCCGGACACGCTGAGCGAGGTGCCGGGGGCGCGGCTGTATCGCACGGGCGACAAGGCGCGGTGGCTCGGCGACGGGAACCTGGAGTTCCTGGGGCGCGTGGACGGACAGGTGAAGGTGCGTGGCTTCCGCGTGGAACTGGGCGAGGTGGAGGTGGCGCTGAAGGCGCTGCCGGGCGTGAGGGACGCGGTGGTGGTGGCGAGGCAGGAAGAGGGCGGCGAGAAGCGACTGGTGGGCTACGTGGTGCACGAGGCGCCGTGTGACGTGGAGGTGCTGCGCGGGCGCCTCGAAACACGGTTGCCGGAGTATCTGGTGCCGAGTGTGCTCGTGCGCCTGGACGCGCTGCCGCTGGCTCCCACGGGCAAGGTGGACCGCAAGGCGCTGCCCGCTCCGGGGTCGTTCCAGCGCGCGACACGTGAGGGACATCAGGAGCCTCGCGACGCACTGGAGCGCACGCTGGTGGGCGTGTGGGAAGAGGTGCTGGGAGTCCGTCCCGTGGGCGTGACGGAGGACTTCTTCGCGCTGGGTGGTCACTCGCTGATGGCCATCCGGCTGCTCGCGCGCATTCGCGGCGCGGTAGGCAGGAGCTTGCCGGTGGCCGCCCTCTTCCAGCGCGCGACGGTGGAGCACGTGGCCTCGGTGCTGCGACGTGAGTCGTCGTCCTGGACGCCGCTGGTGCGACTGACCGAGGGACGTGGACGTCGGCCCTTCTTCTGTGTGCATCCCGTGGGCGGCACGGTGCTGAGCTACGCGGAGCTCGCGAAGCACTTGGGGCCGGAGCAGCCGTTCCACGGGCTCGAGTCACGCGGGCTCGATGGTGAAGCGCCCCCGTGTGAGAGCATCCCCGAGATGGCGAGCCTCTACCTCGCGGCGATGCGAGACGTGCAGCCGCACGGGCCCTATCGGCTCGGAGGCTGGTCGATGGGCGCCAGCATCGCCTGGGAGATGGCGCAGCAGCTCGAGCAGCGAGGAGAGCGGGTGGAGGTGCTCGCGCTCATCGACGGCTTCGTGCGTCCGTACGACGGAGACGGCGCCGCGCCAGGGCACGACGAGGCGCAGCGCTTCGGCGAGCTGTTCCAGTTGGACCTGCTACGCGCGATGGGACATGGCGAAGCGGCCCAGAGCGCCGAGACACCCGAGGCACTGCTGCGCATCCTGGAGACCCACGCTCGCGAGCAGGGAAGTGGCGTCACGCCGTCACTCAGTGCCTTGCGCCGCGTCTTCGAGGTGAACCTGTTGGCCGCGTGGCGCTACGTGCCTCGGCCCTACTCAGGGCCCGTCGTCTCCATCGAAGCGACGGGCACGCACCGAGTTCACGGCTGGGAGCAGGTGGCGACAGGCGCGCTCACCGTGCACGCGATTGCGGGAGACCACTACTCCATCCTGCGCGCCCCCGACGTGGGACAAGTGGCCTCGGTCCTTCGGGGCTACCTGGTCGAAGTCGACGACAGTCCGTAGCCGGAGCGCCTGGCGCCGCGACGCAGCCACCACACGAGCAACGGCCCGAGGGTGATGACAAGGAAGAGGCTGAAGTCGAGGAACAGCTCGCCGGAGCTGGGGTAGTCGCAGTCAACAATCGTGAACTGCATGCCTCCCCCCTCTTTCACAGGCGACCTCAGTACCGCCGGGCGCTCGCCTCGGGGGCGGCGCCACGGATGCGCCAGACCGTCAGGCGCTGCGAGTTGGTGTGGCTCACCACCATGCCGTCCTGCTGCATCTGCTCCAGCAGGCGGTGGGTCTTCAGTCGGTCCAGCCCCACGGCCTTCGCCAGCACGTCACCGGGCAGACCGGTGATGTTGCTGCGCAGCTCGTTGACGATGGCCTTCTTGAACTCGCTCTTCTGCAGGCCGTCCAGGTCCTGCGTCCTCCACGCCTGGAGGATGCCCGCGGCGATGAGCACCAGCGTCAGCACCGCCACCAGCGGGTAGATGATGTGGCTGTTCTGCTCCAAAATCTCGAAGTACTTCGGAGACATGGAGGAGACCGGACGGGTGTAGTCCGGCACCGCCTGGGCGAGCAGGACCGACGACAAGGTGGACGCGAGGGAGATGGACACGGCCCCCCGACTCTAGGGGGAGCCATGCCACCTCGCAACCCGCACGCCGCGTCAGACGATGCCCATCGACTCGGACGCCCCTTCGGCGAACAGCGTGGTGTCCGCCTTCGCCAGGAGCGTCTGCAGCCCGTCGCGCGTCTGGGCGCTGATGGCCACCCCGCCCCGCGAGCGGAGCAGCGACTCCACCTCCTCCGCGGAGAGCAGGTCCGCCTTGTTCCACACCATCAACCGGGGCTTCTCCATCAGCCCCAGCGACGACAGGATCTTCTCCACCGCCTCCACCTGGTCGTCGCGCGCCGGGTCGCCCGCGTCCACCACGTGCAACAGGAGGCTCGCGTCGTACAGCTCCTCCAGCGTCGCGCGGAAGGCCGCCACCAGGTCCTTGGGCAGGTCCCGGATGAAGCCCACCGTGTCGGTGATGATGACTTCGCGCTCCTGCGGGAAGCGCAGCCTGCGGCTCGTCGGGTCCAGCGTGGCGAACAGCTTGTTCTCCGCCAGCACCTGCGCGTTGGTGATCGCGTTGAGCAGCGTGGACTTGCCCGCGTTGGTGTACCCGACGATGGAGATGACCGGCAGCTCGCGGCGGTTTCGCTGCGCCCGCCGCACGCTGCGCTCCCGGCCAATCGTGTCGATGCGCTTCTCCAGGTGCGTGATTCGCTCGCGCACCCGACGTCGGTCGATTTCGAGCTTCGTCTCACCGGGGCCGCGCCCACCGATGCCGCCCGCGAGCCGGCTGAGCGAGTCATCGCTCTGCACCAGCCTGGGCAGCCGGTACTTCAGCTGCGCCAGCTCCACCTGGAGCTTGCCCTCGGCGCTCTGCGCGCGCTGCGCGAAGATGTCGAGGATGAGCTGGGTGCGGTCCAGGACCTTGAGGCTGGTGGCCTCGCCGATGTGGCGCCCCTGCGAGGGGGTGAGGTCCTTGTCGAAGATGAGCAGGTCCACCATGGACTGCATCGAGCGCAGGTTCAGGTCCTCCAGCTTGCCCCGCCCGATGAGGTAGCGAGGGTCCGCCTCGCGCTTCACCTGGAGCACGCTGTCCACCACCTCCACGCCCGCGGTGCGCGCCAGCTCCCTGAGCTCCGCGAGGCTCGCCTCCGCCTGCGCCCGGTTGCCGTCCAGGCACACCGCCACGAGGATGGCCTTCTCCCGCCCACTCACCGCGCGCGCCGCCGCCTTGCGGTTGAACTCCTCCTCCAGCGCGTCCAGCGTGTCGATGAGGTCCGGCTGCTCCAGGTGCACGGAGGGCAGGGTGGTGACCTGCCAGAACTCACCCGTGCCGTTCTCCGGCACGAGGTGGGCGTAGTGCAGCACGCCCGGCAGCCCCTCCTGTCCCACGCCCACCGCGGCCACGCAGTCCAGGCGCAACAGCGCCAGGTCCGTCAGGTCGTCCTTGGTGAGCGGCTCGCTCTTGAGGTGCGTGTGCACCAGCCGCAGGCCACGCAGACGCACCTGGCCCGCACGCGCGCGGCCGATGTCCGGCAGCTCCAGCTTGTGGGCATTGCCCACCACCACGTGCTCGATTTCTCCCTTGCGGTTGATGAGCACGCCCACCTGTCGGTTCGTCTCGTGGGACAGCTCGGTGAGGTGGCGGGCGAGCTCGGGCGACACGATTTCGTGAGGCGACACGCGCCGGCGGAAGGTGTTCCGCAGCCGGTGTTGCTCGTTCGCCTTGAGGCCCAGGGTGTTGCCGTAGATTTCCTTCAAACGCTTGCTCTCCTGACGGAAGCCGGCTGACCCCGTCCTTCCCGGCACTTTATACGGCGCCCCAACGATGTGGCTGACACGCCCCTCCGGCCCGGGTTGCCGGAACCGTAGTGAACACACGGCCCTTGCGCCCTGTTTCCTTTTCCGTCCTACGCTCGCGGACGTGACTCACTCGGGACGTAACGCCCTGCGCGCCGCGAAGCGCGTGGTGGTGAAGATCGGCACCAACGCCCTCACGCACGCCACCGGCCGCTTCAACCGCGAGCACTTCGTGGCGCTGGGGGAGGACCTGCTGTGGGCGGCCCAGGGCCGCGAGCTGGTGGTGGTGTCCAGCGGCGCCATCGCCCTGGGCATGGAGCGGCTGGGCCTGGGCTCGCGCCCTCGCGACATCCCGGGCAAGCAGGCGTGCGCCGCGGTGGGACAGAGCCGGCTGATGCAGGCGTACGAGGACGTCTTCGGCGCCCAGGGACAGGCGGTGGCCCAGGTGCTGCTCACCCACGAGGACATGCGGGACCGGCGGCGCTACCTCAACGTGAAGCACACCCTGGAGCGCCTGTTGTCCGCGTCCGTGGTGCCTGTCATCAACGAGAACGACACCGTCTCCGTGGACGAGCTGAAGTTCGGCGACAACGACACGCTGGCGGGCCTGGTGGCCGGCGTGGTGGAGGCCGACGCCCTGGTGCTGCTCTCCGACGTGGAGGGCCTGTTCACCGCGGACCCCCGCCGCGACGCGGGCGCGCGCCTGCTGGACACCGTGGAGGAGGTCACTCCGGACGTGCTCGCGCTCGCGGGAGGCACCTCCAGCGGCGTGGGCACCGGCGGCATGGCGACCAAGGTCCGCGCCGCCGCGAGCGCCGCCGAGCAGGGCATCCGGGGCGTCATCACCTCCGGCGCCTTGCCCGGCCGGCTGCGCGCCGTGCTGGAGGGCGCGCCCGTGGGCACCCTCTTCGAGCCCACCGGCGCGCGCCGGGGCTCCCGCGCCGCGTGGATTGCCCACGCGCTGCGCCCCCTGGGCACACTCACCGTGGATGCCGGCGCGCGCGAGGCCATCGTCCACGGCAAGCGCAGCCTGCTGCCCAGCGGCGTGAAGCAGGTGACGGGCGACTTCGACCGGGGCGATCCGGTGGACCTGGCGGACGCGTCCGGCGAGGTGTTCGCGCGGGGGCTGGCGTCCTACGGCGCGGACGAGCTGCGGCGCATCGCCGGACGGCGCACGTCGGACATCGAGTCCGTGCTGGGGTACCGCTACCTGGATGAGGCCGTGCACCGCGACGACCTGGCGGTGCTGTAGCCGGCGTGGATCAGATGGAGCAGGAGGTGCCGCTCTTGCCGCCGTCGGTGCCCAGCTGCATGAGGGCTCGGAACTCGGGCGAGTCCACCTTCATCAGGAGCAGCGACACTTCCAGCTCGCCCGGCACGCGGCCGAGCTGCAGCTTGCGCTGCTGGCCGTGGAGCAGCGCCAGCTCCGAGTGGCCCTTGGCCTCCGGCAGCAGCAGGTCCAGCTGGAGGAGGAAGGACTCGCCCTCGGCGCGCGGCATCAGCACCAGCCGGTAGTCCGCCGTGGCGGCGCCCGGGCGACGGCGCTCGGCGCGCAGCGTGCGGCCCGTCTCTCCGAGCAGCTTGGGCTGGGCCACCAGCCGCCCGTCGCGCCAGACCTCCACGGCGAAATAGAGGGGCTCGGCTTCAGCGGAGGCAGGCATCATCCCGCAGAACAACCCCACCAGCAGTGCCAGCCCGGCGACCACGTCACGGAAGGTGCGGTTCATGGAGAGGTCCCTTCTGAAGCTGGCGCAGGAATATCCCAAGTCGCGCCCATAGTGCGAGCCCTCCTTGGCGGGTTCAACCTTCCCACCTGTGTTGCAACCATCACACAATTAATTACCTGCTTGCCTGTTCAGTCCGGGGTGGCTATCAGCCTGGACGCGCGCGGGCCGGGCCGTTGTTTTCCTCCAGTCACGTGCCCCTTCCTTGACCCCCTGGGGTCCGCCCGGCATCGTCGCCGACCTTCCCGAATGGACCGCACCGAACGCATCCTCGACCTCGTGGCCCTCTTGCTCGACGCGCGCGAGCCCATCTCCTGGGCCGAGCTGCGCGAGCACTTCCCCGCTGATTACGGAGGCTCGGACGACGCCGCCGAGCGCAAGTTCGAGCGCGACAAGGCGGAGCTGGTGGAGCTGGGCTTCCCGCTCACCTACGTCCAGGGAGACGACGAGCGCCGCGACGGCTACATCGTCGACCGCGACGCCTACTACCTCCCGGAGGCGGACCTCACCAAGGAGGAGCTGGCCGTGCTCTACGCCGCCGGCTCCGCCGCGCTCACGTCCGGCGCCTTCCCCGGCCGCGATGACCTGGCGCACGCCCTGCGCAAGATTGGCTTCTTCGCCGGCCAGTCGCTGCCCACGCCCAGGGTCCGCATGGAGCTGGGCGCGGTGCAGGAGGGACAGGAGAAGGAGATCTCCGCCCGCCTGGAGCAGCTCTGGGACGCGTGCGCCGCGCGCAAGTGGGTGGAGATTTCCTACGCCAGCCCCAAGCACCCCCACGCCACCCAGCGCCGCGTGGACCCGTATGGCCTGGCGCTCCGGCGCGGCGTGTGGACGCTGGTGGGCCACT
Organism: Myxococcus sp. AB025B; assembly: GCF_006518215.1. Lineage (NCBI taxonomy): Bacteria > Pseudomonadati > Myxococcota > Myxococcia > Myxococcales > Myxococcaceae > Myxococcus > Myxococcus sp. AB025B. Next base: position 3,792 of record NZ_SRLW01000317.1, on the reverse strand, counting down.
GCCAGCTGCGCGGCGGCCTGCGCACCTTCCATGTCCACCGCGTGCGCGAGCTGAAGGTGAACACCGCGCGCCCGCGCACCCCGGACTTCCAGGTGCCGGAGGACTTCTCGCTCGACAACCACGTGGCGTACTTCCCGTGGCAGCACCGCTTCCACGAGCCGCAGGAGGTGGTGCTGCGGCTGTCGGGCGCGCTGGCCTCGCGCGCCTCGGGCCTGTTCCCCGGCGCCGTGCTGGAGCAGGTGGCCGAAGGGGGCATCACCCGGGCCCACCTCAAGGTGAGCTTCCTGGATGGCCTGGTGCGCTTCTGCCTGTCGCTGGGGGCGGACTGCGTGGTGGAGGGACCCCAGAGCGCCTGTGCCCGCCTGCGGGAGATGGCCGCGCGCGTGGCCAACCGCCACGCGGACGCGCAGGAAGACAAGGTGAGCGCATGAGCAACGTCCACGAGCGGCTCCGCCGCCTGCTGTTCCTCGTCCCCTACGTGTCCAAGAACCCCGGCGTCACGGTGGAGGCGCTCGCGCGCGCCCTCAACGTCAGCCGGGAGGACCTGCTGGAGGAGCTGGACCTGCTCACGTGCGTGGGCCGGCCGCCCTTCAACCCGGACGACTACATCGACATCTACGTGGACAACGACCGCGTCTACGTGGACCTGGACCAGCGCCTGTTCGCGCCGCCCCGGCTGACGGCGGGGGAGGCCGCGGCCCTGGCCGCCGCGGCGGAGCTGCTCCGGCCGGCCTCCGGGGACGCGCTGCAGAGCGCCCTGCAGAAGCTGGAGCGCGTGCTGCCGCCCCAGGTGCGCGAGCGCTACCGGGAGATGTACCGGAAGATCGACGCCTCCGCCGAGGCGCCCCAGGCCCTGGGACCGCTCACCCGCGCGATTCTCGAGCGGCGAGAAGTCACCTTCGGATATGCCAGCCCCGGACGCCCCGCCGAGCCCCGCAGGGTGCGCCCGTACGAGCTGCTCAGCCACCGGGGGCAGTGGTATCTGCAGGGCTTCTGCCACACCCGGCAGGACGCCCGACTGTTCCGGCTGGACCGGATGGAGGACCTGGCCGTCACCGACACCCCCTTCCTCCCCCCGCCCGATGCCCGGGCGGATGTCCCCAATCCCGCCCGGAGCCGCTCCGAGGCGTCCGTCCGCGTGCGCTTCTCGCCCGTGGCGGCGCCCTACGTGAAGGAGCGCTTCGGCCAGGACGCCCGCCCGCTCGCTGACGGGGGCGTGGAGGTCCTGGTGGCCGGCGACAGCGAGCGCTGGCTCACGCAGTGGGTGCTGTCCTTCGGGGGCGAGGCGGAGGTGATGGAACCCGTCTCCGCGCGAGCCGCCGTTGCCCGAGCGGCGCGAGCCTCGATAGGATTGTAGAGCCCCATGCCTTTCCAGCTGACGATCTCCGAGGGAAAAGACGCCGGCAAGGAGTTCGTCTTCGACCAGGACTCCGTGCTCATCGGTCGTACGTCCGAATGCGACGTCGTGCTGTACGACCCAGGTGTCTCCCGCCGCCACTGCCGCCTGTTCCTCGACGGTGACGCCTACAGCGTCGAGGACCAGGGCAGCGCCAATGGCACCCTGCTCAATGGCACCTCCGTGCAGACGCAGGCCCTGGAGGACGGCGACAAGCTGACCCTGGGGCCGGTGACGTTCGTCTTCACGCTGATGACGGCCGACGCCGCCACCGGCGAGGAGGAGATACCCGCCGGCGCCGAGGACGGCGCGAACAGCACGCGCATCGTGTCCGTGGACGCGCTCAAGCGTCAGCGCAACAAGGGCGTGGCCCTGGCCCCCGAGGGCGCCGACGAGCAGTCCCTGGCGGAGATGCGCCAGGGCGCCACGCGCAACAACCTCCGGGCCCTGCGTCCGGCCGGCCAGAGTGGCGCGCGCGCCGCGCTGCCCGCGTCGGCGGAGGCCCCCGCGGCCATCGAGCGCGCCGCGTCCTCCGCCCCCGCGCGCGCCCGACCCGGCACGGGGGCTTCAGCGCCCGTGCGCTCCAGGCCCACCTCCAGCGCGGGCGCCGCCAGCGGCCTGTCCGCCGCCGAGCGCGCCCGCATCCGCCGCGAGTCGCCGGGCCTGGTCGCCAGCGCGAAGCTGTTCTGGGCGGACGCCACCAACATGGTGCGCGGCGGCATCATCGGCGGCGCCGTGGCGCTGGTGCTGGGCATCTTCGGCCTCCTGTACTGGCTGGTGCTCAGCGGCGTGGACACGGGACCGGTGGGCGAGGAGCCCGCCATGCTCACCGGGCAGCCCATCCGCGACTCGTTCGGCCTGGGGCCGGACGTGACGTGGAACCGCCCGGACATGAAGATCTTCGAGTGGGAGTACACCGCCGCCACCCGCGCGGTGGTCATCCTCCACTACCAGGCGCAGGGCATCTCCAAGGACGAGGTGATGGTGAGCGTCAACGGCGTGGACGTGGGCAAGGTGCCCCCGGACACGCTGGCCAGCCAGGACCGCTCCCTGGAGCTGATGATTCCCGCCCAGCACCTGAAGAAGGGCGAGCCCAACCGCATCGTCTTCGACAACACGAAGAACCCGCCGGGTGAGGACCCCTGGCGCATCTGGAACGTGTGGGTGGAGCGCGCGCTGCTGCCGGACCTGCTCCCCGAGGAGCTGGTGCGCCAGGCCAGCGAGTCCTACAAGCGCGGCCGCAAGAACAGCGACACGCCGGACATCGGCGCGCGCAACCGCTACGAGGCCTGGAAGGGCTTCCGCGAGGCGTGGCTGATGCTGGAGGCCCACCCGGAGCCCAAGCCGGACCTCTACTACGAGGCCCGCGAGCGCATGCAGACCGCGCAGCAGGAGCTGGACCGCACCTGCGCCAAGCTGCTGCTGGAGGTGGAGAAGTACTACAACCAGGGCAACTACAAGGCCGCCGCCGCCACCCTGGACCACGTGAAGCAGTACTTCCCCGAGTACGACCAGCCGTGTGCCACGCGCGCGGAGAACAAGCGCGCCGAGTACGGCCTGTAGTCGTCGCGGGTTTTCGCCGGGATGCACCGTCCTCTGCAGGACGGTGCATCACCCCGAGGGGCCGTGCGCGAGGCCCGTCGGGTTGCCGGCGCGAGGGGCCGTCCTCACCGTAAGGTCGCCATGCGCGACCTGGAGGTCATGAGCGAGAGGACGGGTGTCTCGGGCGAGGAGCCGCCCGAGGCCGGCTGTTCCCAGGGCCCCCTGCCGGAGCAGGCGCCCGTCTGGAGCCCTGGGGTCTCCAGCCTCCTGCTGGCGCGCTACTACCTGCCGCGCGGCCACTCGGTGGTTCGGGGCAACGCGTGCGAGCTCTTGCGCGACGGCGTGGAGGCGTATCCGGCGATGCTGGACGCCATCCGCCGGGCGCGGCGCTACATCCGCCTGGAGACGTACATGTTCATCACCGACGCCGTCGGTGAGCTGTTCGGCCAGGCGCTCGCGGAGGCGGCCGAGCGGGGCGTGCACGTGAAGGTGCTCTACGACGCGGTGGGCTCGTGGAGCAGCCGCAAGTCGTACTTCGACACCCTGCGCCAGCGCGGCGTGGACATCCGCCCCTTCAAGCCCTTCAACCTGTCGCGCGGCTGGCGCCACCTGCTGCGCCGGGACCACCGGAAGATCCTCATCGTCGACGGGGAGGTGGCCTTCACCGGGGGCGTCAACATCTCCGCGCACTGGGCGCCTGCGGGGGAGGGCGGCGGCTGGCGCGACGACGTGCTGCGAATCGAGGGGCCGGCGGTGCACGCGCTGGAGCGCCGCTTCCTCGCCACGTGGCGGATGATGTTCCAGGACCGCTTCCACCGCTGGGCCACGGGCCTGGGGCGGCTGCGGCGCCGGCG
>NZ_SRLW01000316.1:0-11474 GCF_006518215.1 Myxococcus sp. AB025B | reverse complement strand
GACTCCACCGGGGGGTTCAGCGCGACTCTTTCTGCTTCGCCATCCTATCGGTCGTATTCCCGAGCGGCAACCGCCCTTGTGATGCCTGTCTGCCCTGTATCTCTCCGGTATTCCTGCACAATTCCAGGGCGGACAGTGCGACTCGAGGGTCGTTGGCACGGGGAGGTGCTGTGCTACCCTGGGGAGCGTTGAGCGTGGCCCCTCCACGCCCCTCCCCCCCTTTTGAAGAGGTCTCATGAAGATGTCCGTCCGAGCCGCGTTCCTCGCGACCACCGTGTTCGTGCTGGCGGGATGCAAGGTCAGCAGCGAAATCGGCAAGCCCTGCACCCTGGTGCGCAAGGCGGCCACGCCGCAGGAGGAGGCCGAGTATCCGACGGGTGCGGTGCCGGTGCTGGAGAGCGAGGTGGCGGATCGCCAGGACTTCATCTCCTTCGGCTCCGTGGAGTGCGAGGACCTCATCTGCGTGCGGGATCAGGAGTACCCGCGAGCCCGCACCGAGGAAGGTGAAGTGAACCTGACGGCGCCGGCACGCGGCTACTGCAGCAAGCCCTGCATCGACGGGGCGAGCGCCAGCGCGTGTGAGGTGAAGGACACCACGGACGTGGAGCCCAACCTCCCCAAGCGCATGACGTGCCGCTCGCTGCTGCTCGACCAGGAGACGCTGGAGGCGCTGCGCTCCGCGGACGAGGACTTCTATCGGAACACCTTCGGTGAGAACAACTCGCCCTTCTTCTGCGCCGGGCGCCTGGGCACCTCGCAGGGTGGGTGACACTTTCCGGCGCGGGGGATAGACCTTTTCCCCGCGCTGGTTCGTAAAGGCAGGGCCCGCGTCCTCACGCCCAGGAGCCCTGCCCCATGAATCGAACGGTCCTCTTCCTCTCCCTGGCCGGAGTCCTGGCCCTCACCGCGCTGGTGTTGGGCCTGCCCCAGGTGGGCGCTCCGAAGACGCAGCCCGTGGTGGTGGTGGAGCCGCCGCCCAGGCCCCCTCCCCTGACGGGCGCGCCCGGCTCGCTGACGATGACCAGCCGCCTGTCGCACCCGTACGTCCCCGCGGGCAGCTCGGAGCTGTTCGCCACGGTGGACCTGATGGGCGCGGAGGTGCCGGGGGCGAAGCGCAGCCCGGTGAACCTGGCGCTGGTCATCGACCGGTCGGGCTCCATGAGCGGCTACAAGCTGGCGCAGGCGAAGCAGGCCGCGCGACACCTCATCGGGCTGATGCGGGACGAGGACCGGCTGGCCATCGTCCACTACGGCTCGGACGTGAAGAGCCTGCCGGCGGCGCTCGCCACGCCCGCGCAGCGCGAGCGGATGCTCCAGTACGTGGACGGCATCTGGGATGACGGCGGCACCAACATCGCCGCGGGCCTGTCCGCGGGCCGCTTCCAGCTGTCCACCGCGCAGTCCTCGTTCCGCGTCAACCGCCTCATCCTGATGAGCGACGGGCAGCCCACCGAGGGAATCACCGACGACGAGGGCCTCGAGCGCCAGGTGCAGGAGCTGCGCGCGTCCGGAATCACGGTGAGCGCCATCGGCGTGGGCACCGACTTCAACGAGGACCTGATGCAGGCCTTCGCCGAGTACGGCGCGGGCGCGTACGGCTTCCTCGAGGACGCAAGCCAGCTGGCCGCCCTCTTCCAGAAGGACCTGCAGCAGGCCTCCACGACGGTGGCGCGCGGCGTGACGCTCACCTTCACGCTGCCGTCCGGCACGTCGCTGGGCGAGGTGATGGGCTACAACGCGCGGCAGTCCGGCAACCAGGTGACGGTGTCGCTGCCGGACTTCTCCGCCGGCCAGTTGGAGCGCGTCGTCGTCAGGCTGGTGACGACGGGCCAGGCGGTGGGCAGCACCGTGCGCGTGACGGACGTGTCCCTGAGCTACTCGGACCTCATCCGCCAGGCCCCGGTGGAGGACAACGCCGCGCTGTCCGCCGTGGTGACGGACCGGCGGGAGGAGGTCCTCGCGCGCCAGGACAAGGACGCCACGGTGTACGCGGTGCGGGCGCGCAGCGCGGCGAACCTCCAGAAGGCCGCCGAGGCCCTGCGTGACGGCCGCCGCGAGGAGGCCAAGGGCTACATCCAGCAGAACCAGGTGATGCTCCAGGAGGCCGGCGCCGTGGCCAGCCCCGCCGCGGTGGCCGCGGACCTGGCCGAGCAGCAGGCCACGCTGGACGAGTACAGCAGCGCCGGCAGCGATGAGGAGCTGCGCTCGGCGGTGAAGAAGTCCAAGGTGAAGGCCCTGAAGGGCTTCGGCAAGGTGGGCTCCACGTACTGAAGGGCGCGGCTGTGCGCTCTCCCACTCCCCGGGCGTGGGGACGTCTTTCCAGGTTGACCGTCCCCCGCCCCCCGCCTATCTCCGCCCTCCTCCAGCCTTCGGCCGGAGAGCGCATGGAGGCGTGGACCGAATGGCGAGCGGCAACACCCCCTGGGTCGGGGTCATCATGGGCGGCAAGAGCGACCTGGAGTACCTGCAGCCGGGCATCGACGTGTTGAAGGAGCTGGGCATCCCCCACGAGGTGCGCGTGGTCTCCGCGCACCGCACGCCGGACTGGATGATGGAGTACGCGTCCACGGCCGAGTCGCGCGGGCTGTCGCTCATCATCGCCGCCGCGGGGGGCGCGGCGCACCTGCCGGGCATGGTGTCCGCGAAGACGCTCCTGCCGGTCATCGGCGTGCCCATGCCCACCACGCTGCTCAACGGCATCGACGCGCTGCTCTCCATCGTGCAGATGCCCAAGGGCGTGCCGGTGGGGACGCAGGCCATCGGCAAGCCGGGCGCCGCCAACGCCGCGCTGCACGCCGCGTCCATCCTGGCGCTGAAGTATCCGGAGCTGCGCGAGCGGCTGGCCGCGTGGCGCAAGGCGCGCACCGACGAGGTGCTCGCGCACCGGGAGCTGTCATGAGCCCGCGCGTGGTGCTCCCCGGGGGGACGATTGGCATCCTCGGCGGAGGGCAGCTGGGGCGGATGATGGCGCTGGCCGCGCGCACGCTCGGCTTCCAGGTGCAGGCGTTGGACCCGGACCCGACGTGCCCGTCGCGCTCCGTGGTGGACCGCTGCCTCACCGCGTCCTTCGGGGACATCGCCGCCGCGGAGGAGCTGGCGAAGGGCTGCGACACGGTGACGCTCGAAATCGAGAAGGTGCCGCTCGCGACGCTGGAGGCGGTGGCGCGCCATGCGCCCATGCGGCCGGGCGCGTCCGTGCTGAACATCATCCAGCACCGGGGCCGACAGAAGGGCTGGCTCGCCAGGGGCGGCTTCCCCGTGGGGCCGTGGCGCGAGGCGCACTCCGCCGACGAGCTGGCGCAGGCCATCCAGGCGCTGGGCGGGCGGTGCTTCGTGAAGTCCAGCGAGGGCGGCTACGACGGGCGCGGGCAGGTGGAGGTGAAGTCCGCGGGTGAGGCCGCCTCCGCGTGGCGTGAGCTGGGTGAGCGCTCCGTCGTGGTCGAGGCCGCGCTGGATCTGGAGTCGGAGCTGTCCGTGCTGGTGGCGCGCAGCCCCAAGGGCGAGCTCGCGGTGTATCCGCCGGCCTTCAACCACCACGAGGAGCGCATCCTCGCATGGTCGCTGCTGCCGGGTCCCCTGCCGGAGAAGGTGTCCGCGAAGGCCACGGAGCTGGCGCGCGCCATCACCGACGCGCTGCGGGTGGAGGGCCTGTTGGTGCTGGAGCTGTTCCTGCTGCGCGACGGCACGGTGCTCGTCAACGAGCTGGCGCCGCGGCCGCACAACAGCTTCCACTCCACGGAGGTCGCCTGCCTCACCTCGCAGTTCGAGCAGGCGGTGCGCGCGGCGTGCAACCTGCCGCTGGGCTCGGTGGAGGTGGTGCGCCCGGCGGCCATCGTCAACCTGCTGGGCGACCTGTGGCTGCGCGAGGGCGGGCCGCGCTTCGAGGACGCGCTGGCGCTGCCCGGGGTGCGGCTGCACCTGTATGGCAAGCGCGAGGCGCGCAAGGGACGCAAGATGGGGCACCTGTCCGCAGTGGGCACCACGCCCGAGGATGCCCTCGCGCGGGTGAAGGCCGCGGCCGCCGTTCTCGGGGTGTGACGCGATGAAGACGAACGCCGCCCGGCTGCTCGACTCGCTGGGCGTGAAGTACTCGCTGCGCGACTACGAGGTCGACCCGGAGGACCTCTCCGCGGAGTCGGTGGCCGCCAAGGTGGGCATGCCCGCAGAGCAGGTCTTCAAGACGCTCGTCGCCAGAGGAGACCGCACCGGCGTGTTGATGGCGGTGGTGCCCGGCAACGCGGAGCTGGACCTGAAGGCGCTGGCCCGGCTGAGCGGGGACCGCAAGGTGGACACGGTGCCGCTCAAGGAGCTGCAGCCGCTCACCGGCTACGTGCGCGGCGGCTGTACGGCCATCGGTGGCAAGAAGGACTACCCGGTCTTCGTCGACGAGACGCTGGAGCTGTTCGACGAGGTGGCCGTCTCCGCGGGCGTGCGAGGCACGCAGCTCGTGCTGGCCCCGGCCGACTACCTGCGCGTGACGAAGGGCAAGGTCGGCCCCATCTCGCGCGACAAGGCCTGAGCGCGAGCCCCCGTCAGGTCAGCGAGCCCTGCGCGGGCATGAAGAGCACCTTGCCGGACGTCATGTCCGCGGAGGCGATCTTCACCGCCTCGCCCGCGGACTCGAGCGGCAGCCGCGCGCGCACGGGCGTCTCCAGCTCGCGGCCCACCAGCGCCGGCACGCCCATCAGCGCCTTGAGCTGCTCGCGGCCGAAGCCCCGGCGCGCCCACTCCGACAGCGCGAAGCCGTCCAACGTCTTGCGCCCGAAGATGACGTCGCCCGGGTCGAACCGGCACTCCTGCTCCGACAGCGCGCCGTACACCGTGACGTGCCCGCCCTCGGGCAGCGCGCTCAACAGCTGCCCCGTCAGCCGCCCCGCCACCGCGTCGAAGGCGAGCGTCACCTTGAGCTCATGACACATGAGCCGCAGTCGCTCCTGGAACTCGGGCTCGTCGCTGCTCAGCACGTGCTCGACGCCCAGGCCGCGGAGCAGCTCCACCTGCTCCTTGCGCCGCACCACGTGCACCATGGCCACGTTCCGGCGACGGGCCAGCGAGCCCAGCATCCGCCCCACGCTGCTCGCCGCGCCCGTCTGCGCGAGCGCCACGTGGCCGCCCTCCTTCGCGCGCTCCATCAGCACCCACGCGGTGAAGGGATTGACGAAGAGGCTGGCGCCCTGCTCCACGGAGATGTGCGCGCGAAGCGGGATGCACTGCTGCAGCGGCACCACCGCGTACTCGGCCCAGAGGCCATCCCCGCCCACCGGGGCCACACACGCCACGCGGCGCCCCACCAGCAACTGTCCCGCGAGGCTCCCCGCGGACACCACGGTGCCGCTGCCCTCGAAGCCCGGCACCACGGGCAGCGCGTTGCGCACGCCGTACTGGCCCCGCACGAACTGGAGGTCCGCCGGGTTGATGGGCGAGGCGGCCATGCGCACCAGCACCTGTCCCGCGGTGGGACGCGGCACGGCGCGCGTCTGCACCTGGAGGGACTCGGGGCGCCCGTCATAGGCGTGGAGGACCAGCGCGCGCATCGCCACGGGGACCGGGGGAGTTCTCATTACGGCAGACCTTTTAATTCGGCCGTGCGTGAAAGGGGGAGCCCCTTGCCCTGCCCCCACGCTCGGAGTGTCGATGAACGCCACCATTTTGCAGTTGCACCACCGCGAAGCCTTCGAGCGGACCGTGACGAGGGCGCTGGCCGCGGGCGCGGGCGCGGGGCTGGTGCAGCTCGTCACGGCGAGGCTGGGGGTGCCGTTGCCGTTGGCGTGGCTGGTGCCGGCGGCGGTGGTGCTGGCGTGCGCGCAGGGCGACAAGTGGGACCGCGTGCTGTTGGGGGGACTGGGCGTGTTGCTGACGTCGGTGCCGTATGCGCTGGGGATGGCGCCCGCGTGGACGGTGGCCTGCAGCGCGGCGGCGGCGGGCTCGCTGCTGGTGCGTGCGCGGCTGAGCGAGAAGGGCGTGGAGGGACAGGTGGCGGAGGCGCGCCCCACCCTCGTGCACCTGGGCCTGGGGGCGCTGCTGGGCGCGGGGCTCACGCTCGCCGGGTCGGAGATTGCCCGGGTGTTCTCCGCGCGGCTGGCGGACCTGGCCACGCCCGCGCTGCTCGCGGCGGGAGCGACGGGCGCCATCCTGGGGCTCTTCGTGGGACTGAGCTCGGTGGCCGCGCACCTGGCGCTCACGGCGGACCCGGTGGAGGCGCGCGCGGAGGAGCTGATTCCTCGGCTCGCGGGCGACTTCCGGACGCAGTGCGAGCGGGCGCTCGCGCTGTATCGCCAGTGCGGGCAGTCGCTCGCGCTGTTGCCGCGAGAGCCCGCGCGCGAGGAGCTGGCCCGCACGCTGGCGCGCATCACCCGCGACGCGGTGGAGCTGGCCTCCGAGTGGGCGGGCGTGGAGTCCCAGCTCGAGGAGCGCGCGCAGGCGGAGCTGCGGGCCGAGCGTGAGGAGCTGGAGCGCGCCGCGCGAGCCACCACGGACGCGGTGGCCCGCAGGCAGCTGGAGGCGGCCGCCGCGTCGCTCGCGGAGGAGGTGGAGCGACTGGGAGAGCTGAAGGTGCGGCGTGAGCGAATCCTCGCGAGGCTGCGCTCCGAAGTGGCGCTGCTGGAGCGCGCGCGCGTGGCGCTGCTGTCGCTGCGCAGCGGCCAGGCGCAGCTCAAGGCCGCGGAGCTGTCATCCCTCGCGCGACGCTTCCGCGCGCTGTCTTCCGTGCAGTGGGAAGAGGGACAGGGACTGGACGCCGTGGCCTCACAGGCCACCCTCGCGCATGTCCCGGAGCCCGTCCAACCTGTCGGGGAGGAGGCTCCCTCGGAGGCCCAAACCGCCCGGATTCGTACGTCCTGAGCAGGGAATTCCCGGATATCGGACACGGGTAGAGGGGGGAACGGGCGCTGTCTCGCACACTGAGTGGTGGTTGTGGTGGTGGTTCGCGGGCATGAACTGTAGACGTGGGTAGCGTCAGGTAACATTTGCCCCGTCATGACCCACCCCCTCGTCCGACAGCCCGGTCTGATTCCCCTCTGGTTGTGGAACGGCACCGAGCCTGGGGTGACCTCCGCGTTCCAGCCCATCGTGGATCTGCGCACGGGAGAGGTCATCGGGTACGAGGTGCTGTCGCGCGGGCAGGGCTCGCTCGAGTCACCGCACGAGCTGTTCACGCACGCGCGGGTCTCCGGCTACACGTGGGAGCTGGAGCGCGCGTGCTGGACATCGGCGCTGCGCTGCATCTCGAAGCTGCCGGAGGACCAGCGTCGCGCGCCGTTCTTCTTCAACGTGAGCCCGGATGTGCTGAGTGATCCGCGCTTCGGGGATGGCTCGACGCTGGCGCTGTTGGAGCGGCATGGGCTGGGGCCTCGGCACCTGGTGCTGGAGATCACCGAGAAGGCGGTCATCGAGGATGGCGCGCTGTTGCAGCGGCTGACGCGGGAGTGCGCGGCGCAGGGCTTCGGGCTCGCGCTGGATGACTTCGGCGCGGGGCACTCGGGGCTGGTGACGTTGGTGCACTGCGTACCGCGCTTCATCAAGCTGGACCAGGCGCTGGTGCGGGACATCCATCTGCACGCGTACCGGCAGCACCTGGTGAAGTCGCTGGTGGACTTCTCGTCGAGCGTGGACGCCATCCTCATCGCCGAGGGCGTGGAGACGTGGGAGGAGATGACGGTGCTGCTGCGGCTGGGCATCCGTCACGCCCAGGGCTACCTGCTCGCGCGTCCGACGCCGAGCCCCATGCGTCCGGCGGAGGCGTTCGAGTCGCGGCGGCGCGAGGCGATGCGCGCCCTGCTCCTGCGTGAGCGCGCGGATGACACGACGGTCGGAGGACTGGTCATCCGCCGCGCGACGGTGGATGTGTCCGCGACGGTGGACACGGTGAACGACGTGTTCCGCGATGCGCCGCAGGCGGACCACGTGGTGGTGCTCGAGGGCTCACGGCCCCGCGCGCTGGTGACGCGGCGCAACCTCGCGTCGTGGGTTCCCGGCAGTGCGGCGCACGCGCCTTCGCTCGTCATCGAGGACCAGGTCGCGGTGACGGCGCTCGTGGGGCTCGCGATGGCGCGGCCTCCGGAGGCGGTCTACGAGCCGGTGGTCGTCACCGACGCGCAGGGACAGTTCCTGGGCACGGTGACGATGAAGCAGTTGCTGCTGCGCGCTACGGAGCTCGCCGAGCGCCCCGCCGCGAAGTAGCAGCGGGACTGCGCGGTTCTCCTGTTGCAGCCGTTCGCGGAGCGTTGACAGCCTTCGAGGATGACGCTCACGCGTGAGGCGACTACTCCCACGCGAGGTGCAGTCGACCGTCCTCGAAGATGAGGCCCGCGTCCTCGAGCCCCGTGGAGCCGTTCTCCACCGAGGGCAGCACGTTCGTCGGCGGCGCCAGCAGCGTGTCGCGCCCCTTCGTGAAGCCCTGCTCGCGGACCAGCGTCATGTACGCCCGCCCCAGCGCCAGCGCCCGCTCACGCGACGGCGTCAGCAGCCACGCCAGGTCCTTGTCCCCTCCCGCCGCGGCCCGACGCACGGACGCCTCATCCACCTTCCCGTCCGCGAAGAAGCGCGCGAGCAGCTCCTCGTTCGCGCGGAACTCGTCGCCGCCCTTCACCCGCTCGAAGTACGTGAGCACCTCCGGCTTCGCGTGCCCCGCCTGCGGCACGTCCGCGATGCCACGCAGGTCCTGGTGCCGCCACCCTTCCCTGCCCGGCACCTTGCGCGGGAAGCCGAAGGTCTGGTCCACCGTCACCCCCAGGTTCGTGTGACAGCCCATGCAGAACACGTGCTCCTCCATCGTCTGCACGCGCAGCCGGCCCTTCGCATCCTCGATGAAGCCCTGCAAGCGCCAGCCGAACTCGTTGATGAGCCCCAGCTCTGGCGTGCCCGGGAACGCGGGCAGCCGGTTGCGCATCTTCTTCTCCTGCTCCGCGCCGTAGAACGCCATCACCTGGTCCCCGGTGTACTCCTCGTCCTTGCGCGAGTAGCGGACCTCTTTCATACGCGCGGACAACAGCGCGGGTGCATCCGGGTCCACGTACCGCACGGTGTGCAGGAACTCGACGCCGCGCGGATAGAAGTCACGCCGCACCTTCACTTTCGCGGCGGCCCCCGCGTAGTGCGTCGGCAGTCCATGCACGACCTCGACGCCCCGGGCGAGCACTCCGTCTCCATCCAGGTCCACCCCACCCGAGCGCTCGTCCACCGGCTCCACCCGGCGTCGAGACTTCGCCGCATCCAACAGCGCCGGGTCCACCGTCATCGCCACTTCCAGGATGGCCAGGTTGAGCCAATACACCTCGCGCGACGGCTGTCCCCCCGCATCGCGACGGAACACGTCCGGGAGGAAGAAGCCGTGGCCATCCTTGTGGTGCGTGGAGCGCGTGTCCAAGCTGACCATGTCGCCGGGTGCGGGCGACGCAAAGTCGAGCGCACGCGGCGCATCGGCCTGCATTCCGGGCACGGTGGGGCCCCAGTCGTTCTTCGACGTCCACAAGCCCTCATGGGTCGCCGTAGACACCCCACACGTCCTTCTCGCTCGTGAAGATGGTGAGCCATGGCGTCTGTCCACCCGAGTCGTTGGAGTGCGTGCCCAACACCAAGCCCGCGGGCAGGGGCGCACCGAAGTCATCGGTGTCCACGCTGAACAGCCGCATGCCCACCATCTTGACTCCAGTGGGATGGAGCACTCACCATGTCGCCATGCGGTGGGTACTGGTTGGTCTGCCATCAATTGCGGCTGGCTTTGTCGCAGCGTATCGGGTGAGCGGTGACGGCCCATGGGGGCTCATCGAAGCCATCGCTTTCGGCGTTGTTGCTCTCACCGCTATCACCGGCATCTTGATCGCGTACGGTACCGGTCGGGTCGCATACGATTCTGCCCGTACATTTGTCAGCGCCTTTCGTATGGGATATCGAATGGGTGGGGCCGTCGACAACCGACCATCTCCGTCGCCCAGGCGAGAGTTGCCGACCCCGCTGTGGCACGGAGATCCGCTGCATCGGAATGCAATTTCGCCGAGCGACCATGCGAAGAGGTTGAAGAACATCGCCCGAAGTTGATGAATCTTCAGCCCATGAGTCCCATTGCCGGGGATCGCCAACAGCACCGCACCGGCCGCGAGCCGCAACAGACGAGAAGACATGAGCCACTTCCTCCAGGGGTTCGCGTCGCGCTCGCATGCGGGCGAACGGACGCGAGCGCATCCTGAGGAGGCTGTGTGGCGACGGCTTGTTCAGTGCGTCACTTCTTCATCACGTCACGGCCGCGCGACGTCACGCACGCGCAACGTCACGGGTCGATGCGGAGGTTCGACACGCCCTCGAACTCCACCGGCGAGCCCTTGCGCAAGCCCACCTTCTCCGCCCAGCCGCCCGGCACCTCCAGCACGTACTGGCTGGGCACGCCCACCGAGCGCGTCTCCATCGACCGGGGCACCGCGCGCGACACGATGCCCGCGATGCGCAGGTCCGCGGTGATGAAGATGATGTCCAGCGGGATGAGCGTGTTGCGCATCCAGAAGCCCTGCATCGACTCCTGGGGGAACAGGAACAGCATCCCCTTGCCCTCGGCGAACTCCGTGCGCCACATCATCCCGCGCTCTCGCGAGTCGCGCGTGGCGGCCACCTCCACCTCCACCCGGTGCACCCCACCGAAGGCGTCCTTGAGCCGCACGTGCGCGCGCGGCAGCGCGGGGCCCACGTAGTCCTTCGCGGTGACGTCGGTGACGGGAGGCTTCACGGGCGCGGGGGGCGTGGACGAGGGCTGCCGGCCCTGCGCCTCCTGCTGACAGGCGCAGAGCGCGAGCGACAGGAGGACCAGGCCGAGCCGACGCGGAATCTTCATGGGTGCTGGGGGTGCAGCGGCTTGTTGAGCAGCTTCTCGGTCAGCTCGGGTCCCAGGCTGTCGGACATGAGCCGCTCCACCACGGTCTCGAACTCCACCCGCTGCGTGTCGCTGCTGTAGATGAACCGGATGCCCATGCCCGGCTCGTCACCGTCCGCCTTGGACCAGACGACCTCGCCGAGCAGCTCGAACGGCGCCTCCCGGTGGGGCACCGTCAACTTGAAGAGGAAGCGCGTGCCGATGGGCAGCGGCTTCTTCGTCTTGATGAAGGTGCCGCCCTTGCTGATGTTCTTCGTGTAGTCCGCGAAGAACGAGTTGAGCTTCTTGTAGTCGACCTTCAGCTCGATGGGCGCGCGCCCGTGCTGGCGGTGCTCGGGACCTGTCTTCTGTTCGGACATGCGGCCCAGGAGTATAGGGGAGGCCATGGAGCAAGTCCTCACCCGCGCCCGCGCCTTGATGCGTCGCCCGGCCGTCCTGGCCCCCCTGCTCCTCCTGGCGGGCGGAGGCTCGGCGCTCGTCCTCCTCCCCCTCTTCGGCGTCCCGGGCTTCGAGCTGGGCCTGGCCCTGGCCATCGCCGTGGGGCTGCTCGGCGGGGGGACGGGCGTGGCCGCCGCCGCCCAGGAGCGTCGGATCCTCCTCGGCCAGGAGCCCCGCC
>NZ_SRLW01000315.1:0-11563 GCF_006518215.1 Myxococcus sp. AB025B | reverse complement strand
GCTCGCGAGCAGCCCCGGGTCCACGCCCAGCGAGCGCGGCCCCCGGCCCTCCGGAGGGAACGTCACTGCCAGCGACGCCTCGGACAGCCCGTACACCGGCCGCAGCGCGCGCGCGGAGAAGCCCCACCGCTCGAAGCGCTCCACGAAGCGCTGCAGCGTCTCCGAGGACACCGGCTCCGCGCCGTTGAGCGCGTGCTTCCACGACGACAGGTCCACGCCCTCCAGCTCCGCGTCCTTCACCCGCTTCAAGCACAGGCCATACGCGAAGTTCGGCGCCGGCGAGATGAAGCCCCGATGCCGGGACACCGCGCGCAGCCACAGCGCGGGGCGCGCCAGGAAGGCCTCGGGCGGAAGCAGCACCAGGTGTCCCGGATAGTGCAGCGCCGAGAGCAGGCAGCCGATGAGCCCCATGTCGTGGTACAGCGGCAGCCAGCTCACGCCCACCCGGGGACTGTCGGGCGGCACCGGCATCGCCACCTCCAGCGCCCTCAACTGCGCCAGCAGCGCCCCGTGCGTCAGCGCCACCGGCTTGGGGTCCACCGTGGAGCCGGAGGAGAACTGGATGAGGCCCAGCGCATCCGCGCCCACCGCCACCTCGCGCCCTTCGTCGTCGCGCGATACGTCCTCCACCGTGTGACAGCCCAGGCGGGGACGGGACTTCTCCACGCTCGGGCCCAACAGCAGCCGCACCCGCGAGTCCGTCAGCACCAGGCACGCCTCCGTCACCTGGAGCATCCGCGCCGTCGTCCGGTGGTACTCCTCCAGCCGCCCCAGCCGCACCGGCGGATACAGCGGCACCGGCACCGCGCCTGCGAGCAGCGCGCCGAAGTAGGCATCCATGAAGGCCGGCGAGGTAGGCAAGAGCAGCGCCACCCGCTCGCCCTCGCGCACGCCCAGGCGCGACAGCCCCGCCGCCGTGCGCCGCGCGCGTCGGTACACCTCCGCCCAGGACAGCGAGGTCTCCTTCTCGGCCGCGTCCACGAACGTCAGCCGGAAGTCCGTTTCGGCCGTCGACGCGATCATCGCGTTCACCGTGGGGAACCGCACCGCGGGCAGCGTGGGTCCCCTCACGAACGGACCTCCGTCGCCACGCGCGCGGTGGACAGCACGCGCCGCTCCACCAGCTTCGTCAGGTCCCCCACCGTGCGCACCCCCTGCGCGTCCTCCTCCGACAAGCGGATGCGGAAGCGGTTCTCCAGCCCCACCGCCAGCACCGTCAGCCCCAGGCTGTCGAGCTGCAGGTCCTTGAGGAGGTCGAGCCCGGGCTCCACCTCGCCCTTCCACTCCAGCTCCTCGGCGGCGATGCGACGAATCTCCGCCAGGACCTCCAGTTCGAGCTCAGCCACGGGGCACCTCCGGAAGGAAACGGGGACGATGGGAGAACGCCTTCGCGTACACGTCCCCCAGGGCCGCTTCCTCCGCGCGGATGCGCACGAAGAGCAGCCCCAGGTTCCCCACCGAGAAGCACACCGCCGTCCACCACGCGCCATGGATGAGCGGCACACACGCCAGCTCCAGCACCACCGCGACGTAGTTGGGGTGGCGCAGGAAGCGGTACGGCCCCCCCTCCACGGGGGGCAGGCCCGGCACGACGATGATGCGCGAGTTCCACCGCGAGCCCAGCGTGGAGATGGCCCAGTAGCGAAGCCCCTGCGCCACCAGCGCACCGCCGAGCGCCACCCAGCCCAGCACGCCCGGGAAGGGCCGGTGCAGGAGGAACACCTCCGCCACGCACGCGACGAGGAACAGCGTGTGGAAGACCACCATGAAGCGGTAGTGACGCTGCCCCGTCTCCACCCCTCCCCGCGCGAAGGCCCACGCCGCGTTGCGCTTGGAGAGCACCAACTCCACGAGCCGCTCCAGCACGAGCGCGCCCATGTACCCGAGGAACACCCCCTGCGTGAGCGTCACCATCGCAAGAGCACCATCTCCGCGCAGAAGCCCGGCCCCATCGCCATCATCAGACCCCAGTCCCCCGGCTTCGCGTCCGCCTTCTCCAGCGTCTCGCCCAGCACGAAGAGCACCGACGAGGAGGACAGGTTGCCCACCTCGCGCAGCGACGCCCACGAGCGCGTGAGCGCCTCCTGCGGCAGCTCCAGGGCCTGCTCGAAGGACTCGAGCACCTTGGGCCCGCCGGTATGCGCCACCCAGTGACGGATGTCATCGCGCTTCAAGCCGTGGCTCGCGAGGAAGGCGTCCACGTTGCCGCGGATGTGGTCCTTGACCAGGTGGGGCACCTTCGCGGACAGCACGACCTTGAAGCCCGAGTCCACCACGTCCCAGCCCATGGTGCGCTCGGTGTCCGGGTAGAAGACGGAGCGCGAGGCCACCACGCGGGGACCTCGGGCGCCGGGGGCCTGGGCGCCTCGGAGCACCGCGCACGCGGCGCCGTCGCCGAAGAGGCCGGAGGCGATGATGTTGGGGATGGACAGGTCCTCGCGCTGCAGCGTCAGCGAGCACAGCTCCGCGGACACCAGCAGCGCGGTGTGCGTGGGGAAGGCGCGCAAGTAGTCGGCGGCGCGTGCCATGCCGGCCGCGCCCGCGACGCAGCCGAGCCCGAAGATGGGCGTGCGCTTGAAGTCCTCGCGGAAGCGCAGCCGGTTGGCGAGCCGCGCCTCGACGCTGGGGGTGGAGATGCCCGTCACGGTGACGAAGAAGACGTGGTCCACGTCCGTGGGCGTCAGCTCCGCCTGCTCGAGCGTCTTGCGCACCACCGACTCACTGAGGGTGGTGGCCTCGCGAATCCAGGCGTCGTTGCGTTGCTGGAAGGTGACGAGCTCGCGGTACGCGTCGATGGGGAGCGCCAGGTAGCGGCCTCCGACCTGGACGGCGCGGTGCAGGTCCTCCAGGCGCTCCAGGTTGAAGTGGCGCGTGGCCCACAGCTCACGGAAGGCGGCGATGAGCTGTTCCTGCGAGACGTAGTGAGGCGGGAGGGCTCTTCCCACGGAGCGGATGAAGGGCGAGCTGCTGTCCTGGCCGGTTGCGCTGTGCATGAAGGTCTCGGGTCCGTGCGGCGCTCAGGGGTACGCTTAGCCGGAAACGCGTGGAGGACGCGACACCTGTCCCCCCGACTGAACGAGTCCCGACGCCGCGGCGCCTTTCAGTGTCACACGGTAGACGGCGGGCCCTCGCGCGTGAAGGCACCGGACTCCCCGTGTCGCGCGGAGGACAGCGGACCGCGTGCGCCGGGACGACCTTCGACACGCCTTGGGCACACCTTTATGCGCGAGGGCGGGTCACGCTAGCGTGCGGCGCGATGAGATTCGCAACCGTCGTCCTGGGCGCCGTGCTCCTGGGGCTCACCGCGTGTGGTCATTCGCGTCCGCTTCCCACCCTGCCCGCGAGCCACGGACAGCTCTCCTGGGACATGGACCAGTACCTGAACCCGCGCCCCTACAGCCCCCCCGTGTACCTGGGGGTGCTCGCCCCGCGTCGCGACACAGGCCCGAGCGTCAGCGTGACCGCCGAGGAGGCTCCCGCCATCTTCGCGGAGGCCACGCGAGTCCTCGCGGGCAAACCCACCGAGGAGCAGGTCAGACAAGCCCAGGCGGACCTCCGTGCCGCCTGCGTCCTGGCGGACCTGCATCAGGCCTGCGACTTCCTGAGCGAGGAGTTCGAGCCGCCCGTGGGCTACTCGCGAGTGGTGCACGAGTTTCCCCATGAGGTCTATCGCGAGAAGACCCTCGCGATGGTCATCGTCGGGTTCATCGTCGGAACGAACGGGCGACCGCGGGACATCCGACTCGTGGAGTCCGCGACCGACGCTCTCGACCAGGCCGTGCTGAGGACCGTGGCGAGCATGCGCTTCTACCCGGCGACCCTCGCGGGCCATCCCATCGAGGGCTACTACACCGTCAAGCGGGACACCGTCACTTCGGAGATGGACCTCACGCCGGAGCAGGAGCTCGCGTGGGGCATCGCACGTGTGAAGTCCTTCCCCAACAGCATCGATGCCTGGGGCCATCTGGCGCGGGCCATGGCGAGAGACCGCGCCGAGGCCCCAGGCTACGAAGAGGCGCTGCGCGGACTGAATCAGCTCAGCCCCGAGTACTGGTGGAGCGCGACGGAGCTTGCATGGCTCTACGCGAGGGCCGGGCGTCACGAGGAGGCGGCCCCGCTCGCGCTCATCGGGCGCAGGCGGGCACGTGACAACGCCTATGCGCTGGAGACGAGCGCCCTTGTCGCCTTCCACCAGGGCCGCTGCCAGGAGGCCATCCAGGAGCAGCAGGAGGCCGTCGCGAAGCTGCCCGCCGAGTGGCCTCGTGAGGAGCAGGAGCGTTTCCAGCGCACGCTCACCGAGTACCAGGGGCAGTGCGCGACAGGGGCCGCGCCCACGTCACCCGAGGCGCCCGGCGTGGAGGCGTCGACGGGCCCCTGACGCGGGAGTCTTCAGCGAGGCCCGAGACGGACCTCGGAGTCATCATGGACAGGTGGCCCGAGACCACCGCGAGGGACGCCGTTCCCGGTGGAGGGCGCCCCTCACGAGCCCCGAGCCTGGGGTGACTCACCGCCGCTACGACCGCCTTCGCCGTCCCACCCCCACGAGCACCAGCGCTGCCCAGCCCAGCGCACCCGGCGCGGCCGCGCAGCCACTGTCGTCGTCATCGTCGGGAGTCTGGGGCACCTCGGGCTCCGGCTCCGGCTCCGGTGTCACCTCGACACACGGCGCGCCAGACGTCTCCCCCGTGAGGCACAGCGTGCCGTAGCGGCCCGTGCCGTCGTGGCGACCGTCCACCACCGCGATGATGACCCGGCTCGCATCCGACGCCGTCACGTTCGCGGACAGCGTCCCCGGCCCATCCACGCGCGTCACCCGCAGGACCGCGGTGTCCGTCACCGCCGCCACCAACAGGTGCTGCTGCGACGAGTTCGCGACGTCCCGAGGCACATACCGCGCCCACACCCGCTCCGAGCCACCCGGCACCTCGAAGTAGCGCGCCGACGCCGTCGTCAGCCGCACGTCCGCCTCCTGATAGGGCAGCGCCTTCACGGCCGGCTTGAGCCCCTCGTAACCGCCGCCCCGCGCGTAGCCCTGTGACGCATTCGCTCGCGCGCCCGTGGACAGGTTCCACGTCGAGAACTCCGTGAACGCGGCGTCGAAGCTCAGGCTCCAGTCGCGATTCAGGAGGCGGTCGACCAACACCGGCCACCGCGCCTCCGGCGAAGTGACGCTCTCCTCCCACAGGCGCAGGATGGCCGCGTCACCGACGCGCTCGCCCAGGTACTGGAAGAACAGGCTCGCGCCATAGCTGAAGGACACCGCCGGCCCCGTGGGGTCCTGCACCAGACTGGAGTCCGTGCGCGACAGGTACGACGCGGAGAAGTGCTCCAGGTCATCCAGCGACGCGTCGAACCGCTCGCTCGCCCACACCGCCGTGCCCTCCGTCACCACGCCGCCCATGCCCGTCCTGTACGCGGACTGCACCGCATGGAAGAACTCGTGGCTGGCGAGGATGTCCACCGCCGTCTCGTACGAGGGATAGTTGTACCCCGCGAAGTCGTTCTCCTGGAGCATGTGCCCCACGCACCGCAGGCCCGACTCCGTCTCGCAGTCGTCCAGCCGGAACGCCCCGTCCGCGACGCCGGCGAAGTCCACCAGGTACACGTCGAACAGGCCGTCCCCGCCGTTGTCCGCCACCGCCGCGTCGCTGCCCGGCAACACGAAGCCCAGGCTCACGTAGAAGTCCGCGACGCGCTCATACGCGCGCCCGACGACCTCGACGGCGTCGGGCACGCCACTGCCATCGGCGTCCCCCGCCGGCACCGCGTTGAGCCCGACGCGGGAGAAGTGGATGCGGAAGCGCCCCTTCGGGGACACCACCGACTCCACCTGCTCACCCGCGCCGAAGCTCGGCGGCACCGCCAGGGGCGAGGTGGGGCGCGCTCCCGTCTGCTGCCCCTGTCGCCCTGCGGTCAACGTCTCCGGACGCTCGTGCGGCGCCCGCGTCGACTCCACGGGGCCACATCCCAGGGGAAGCAGCAGAAGCCACGCCCCGAGCCTCACGGCAGGAACGCCCACTTGATGCGGATGGAACCCGAGCCGCTCGGCGTCGGCGCCGCGCCCGTCTCGTTGCACGTCTGCTGCGCGGCGGGCTCGTAGTAGCCCATCACCTCCAGCTTCACGTGACGACCATCCGCCAGGCGCACCGCGAACACCTGCCCCGTCATCTGCACGCAGCGCACCGGGTACTCCCAGAACGCGCCCAGCGCCGTCTTGGGACCGTTCAGGCCCGAGTCATCCGGGATGAGCGTGCAGGTGCCCGAGGAGTCGTCCCACCACTTCTCCGTCTCGAACGTCCAGGACGAGTCCACCGCCGCCACCTGCGCGAACGTGGTGCCCTCGGCGACCTTCGCCACCGACACGCACGACGGCCCCGACGTGCCGCTGTTGACGCGCATCGTGTAGCGACGCACCGCGATGTCCCAGTCCTGCGACACCAGCGCCTGGTGGTCGTGAATCTGGACCTGCTCGGCGCCCGTCGCCGTGAACCGCAGGTACGTATAGGACATCGTCGGGTTGAGCCCGCCCGCCGTGGAGTCCACGAACGTCAGGAACTCGCCCGACGTCGTCCCCTCCTCACGCACCACGCCCGTGTTCACCACCGTGCGCAGCGACAGCGTGTCGATGGTCTGCTCGGCGCAGTTCACCGTCGTCGGACCACACACCTGCGGCCCCGCGTCCGGCGTGCCCGAGTCCGGCGTGCCCGCGTCCTCCTGCTGGCCCGCGTCCGGCGTGGGGTTGGGCGTGGGGTCCTTGTCGTCATCTCCGCAGCTCGCCAGCAACGCCAACGACATGACCACGGCGACCAGGACCCACAGGCCCTGCTGTCCGGCGCGCCTCGGCAACGCCTGCTCGGTATGACTCATCTTCGTATCCCTCTTCCCTGAACGGACTGCGTGACGTGCCCACCGGAGCGGGGGCCCCGGCCTTCCTCGTCGAGGGCCCCCTTCACGCGCGCGCACACCGCGCGCCCCGAGGGCTCCACCTCACTCGACAGGGCGGCACCCTACTTGATAACGATTCTCATATTCAATATTGGATTTTGAACCCCGGAAGCCCGGATGAAGACAGGACAAGCCCGCGAAGGCCTCGGGAGGCCTCCTGGGAGGACGGGGAGCGGAGGCGGCGGGGGCTACTCGAAGCGGTAGCCCTTGGGCACCACGACGATGCCGCTATCGGTGACGGTGAAGCCGCGGGCGCGGTCGGCGTCCAGGTCGTAGCCCACCTTCGCGTTGGGGGGCACGCGCACGCCCTTGTCGATGATGGCGTTCTTCACCTGGGCATGCCGGCCGATGTCGACCTCGTCGAAGATGACGGAGCGCTGCACGCTGGCGTAGCTGTTCACGCGCGCGCGGCGGAAGAGGATGCTCTCGCGCACCACGCCGCCGGAGATGATGCAGCCGCCGGCCACCATGGAGTTGAGCGCGCGGCCCACGCGGTCCCCGGACTCGTGGACGAACTTGGCGGGCGGGCTGTACTCGCTGGCGGTGCGCAGCGGCCACTCGGCGTTGAAGATGTCGAACTCCGGGTTCACCGACACCAGGTCCATGGACGCCTCGTGGTACGCGTCCAGCGTGCCCACGTCGCGCCAGTAGGTGTTGGGCCCCGTCTGGCCGGGGATGGGGTTCCTGGCGAAGTCGTACGCGTGGATGTGATAGCCGTCCTTGAGCGCGCGCGGCAGCACGTCCTTGCCGAAGTCGTGCTGCGAGCCCTCCGACTTCGCGTCGATCTCCAGCAGCTCCGCGAGCACCTTGCTGCGGAAGATGTAGTTGCCCATGCTGGCGAGCGCGGTGTCGGGCCGGCCGGGGATGGGCTTGGGGTTCTTGGGCTTCTCCTGGAACTCCGTCACGCGGCCGCGCTCGTCCACCTGCATGACGCCGAAGCGGTGCGCGTCGGCGAGCGGCGTGGGGTACGCGGCGATGGTGATGTCGGCGCGCTGGGCCTCGTGCTGCTCCAGCATGTGCGCCACGTTCATCTTGTAGATGTGGTCGCCGGAGAAGATGGCCAGGTGCTCGGGGCGGTGGTTCTCCACCAGGTGCATGTTCTGGTAGATGGCGTCCGCGGTGCCCCGGTACCAGACGGGCCCCAGCTCCTCGTACAGGTACATCTGCGCGGGGACCAGGGTGATGAAGTAGTCCGACAACAACACCGAGCCGAAGCGCCAGCCGCGCTGGATGTGCTCCGTCAACGACTGCGCCTTGAACTGCGTCAGGACGTAGATGGAGTAGATGCCGGAGTTGATGAAGTTGTTGAGCGCGAAGTCGATGATGCGGAACTTCGAGCCGAAGGGCACCGCCGGCTTCGAGCGTCGCAGCGTCAGCGGCGCCAGCCGGGTTCCCTGGCCTCCGGCCAGCACCATGCCCAGGATTCGCGTGCCCATGTCGAGGTGTTGCCTCCCTGGCGCCGCAGTATAGGGGGCCCAGGGAGGTTGTCCGTTTTCGCGGCGCGCGGGCTCGGGATGTCCGCGTGCGTCAACGCAGGGAGCGGTTCATTGGGGCCGCAGGTGTTGGATGAGCTGCTTGCTGGTGAAGGTCGAGGCGTCGATGTCCGTGATGCCGGTGAGGGTGATGGCGCCCGTCGGGTGGTACGTCAGCTCCCAGGCGGCGGAGTGGTAGGGGCCATACCGTGCCGTCCACAGCCGGGTGCCCGTGGGGGAGTAGAGCCCGAGCACGCCGTCCGTCCCGCCGAACTGCGCGTCCGGCGGGCATGGGCCCTCGCACGAGCCCAGCACGGCGATGCCGAGCGACCCGGTGGCGACGTCCTTCATCCAATCGCCCAGGAGGCCCAGCCAGCGCTCCTCGCCGTCGAGCGAGTACACGCCGAGGTTGCCGCGGCCGTAGAGATTGCCCGCGGGGTCATCCTGGCGGCGAAGCGCATCGTCCCCGTGTAGCTGCCCACCGCGGCCGTCTTCAGGTCCATCACCTCCACGCTGTCGCCCCGTCCGCCGATGGCGCGGTCGAAGACGTACTCGCCATTCGCGTCGAACTTGGCGATGTAGCCCTGGTACGCGGGCGTCTGCAGGAGCCACCGGACGCCGCCGCCCACGTGGCAGTTCTGCCCCACCTGTCGCCGAGCCACACCGCGCCCCGCGAGTCGACAGCCACCGCACGGATGCCCAGCTCGTCACACAGGGCCTTGCGCCACACGAGCGCACCCGAGGAGGAGAACTTCGCCACGAAGGACTGCTTGCCGAGCGGGCCGTCGCCCAGGTCCGTCGATGGCGAGGACTGCCCCGCGACGAGGATGTCGTCCTGCGCGTCCACCACCAGGTCGGCTAACGAGTAGAAGTCCCAGCCGGGCGCGTCCCACGCGAAGGTCTTGCGCCAGAGCTGTTGGCCCAGGGGTCGAGCTTGAGCAGCTCCAGAGTTCGCTCGGAGCCGTTTCGCACGTAGGAGCCCAGCGTGAGCACGTTGCCCGCCTGAAGGGCGGCAGAAAACACCAAGCAGGACACGCTGTTACCCGCTACCGCCCTGATTCGCCCCGGACTCACTTTCCCGCCCTGTTCCGTCCCGCCCCGGTGTGCCATTCCGTTCCACGCTGGAGGGGCACACTGGGAGCACATCATGGCTCCGTCGCTGACTCGCGGCGCTACCTACTCTGGTCAGGCTTCGTCGTCCGGCAGGAGCCTCCGAAGAAGCTCGTCATCAGGACCGAGCGGGCGCCAGCCTGCTGGCGGCGGGTTGGCGCGAAGTGCCGCCCTCGCCAGCTTGCCCCGTTCCTGATGGGTTTCTGGAGTGTACGCGGACCACGAACCGAGCGCCTTAGCCACCTTGAAAACGTTTGAGTCATCCATCACGGCGGGCCACCCGTTGGGAAGGCTCTGCGACAAGAGGCGAACGAGAACATCACGGACGAAGCGGGTGACCCGCTTGTGCTGCTCCGCCTCGTACAGCAGGCCACTCAACAACTGCACCGCAGCAACGTCGTTGCCCAGCTCATCGGCCAGGGCGAATAGCGGCACGGCAGGCCGCGCGTCGGCAAAGGCGGTCAGGGAGTCGAAACCTCGCTCGCGGACCCGTTCGTACAGTCGAGCCTTGATGTTGCCCTGCCAAGCCGCTCCGTCGCTCATCGCCTTCTCCCTGTGACGAAATTCATCGGGATCCGGTAGTCCTTCATTCGATCTGCAACGATGTCCAGGACCGCATTCCGCGTCAACCTGCGTCCAGCTTCGACCTCGGCATCGTTCAGGGCCTTCATGATCAGCCGATTCCACTCGCCGGGCCACGTACGTCCCAGCTTCCAGCTCCCCCCTCCGTGAATCGCCTCGTGGTGGGCCTGCTCCAGCCGGACACAGAACTGGTCGATATCCATGTCGCCCTTGAAGCCGCGCTGCTCGAACCACTCGCGGTGTTCCTTCGGCATGACGTGATGCTTCGGGGCCTCGGACATACCCGCCCCTGCTCTGCCCGTCACCCGCATGCCGCGCACCTCGGGACTGTCCCCCAACGCGTCCTTCACGCCCTCGGACAAGTCCTGGTGCGCCTGGGCCATCATCACCTGCCCACCGTGGATGCGGACCGCTGCGCTCACGACGGGAAGCGAGATGACACCCGCCTGCACCAGCCTTCGCATCATCTCCACCCACTCGGCGGAGACGACGAGCTGGGAGCCCGCCATGACGCCGCCTGAACTCATGACGAGTCCCACACCGAGCGTCGCAGGGGCGGAAGGTGGAAGCCTGGGCATCCCCAGCTTCAGCGTGGAAATCATGGCGAGCATCTCCAACACCTGCGCCGCCACCATGACCTTGCCTCCGGTCTCCATGGCGGCCCTGGCATCCGCAAGCATCATGTTGAACTCGTGCGTCAGCTTCCCCATCAGTTCGGGCATCGCGAGTGTCGCCGCCTCCACTCGCTCAGGGTCGCGAGAGGCGAGGTCCGCGAGCGTGGGCTCCATCAAGCCCTGAACGCGGTGGAGGTCCACGAACAGCTTCTCGTCGCCGCACATCGGGCACTCGCGCAGCAGGACGTCGGAGAGCTGGAGGAAGTCCACCCAAGTCGCGAACAGCAGGGCACCGAACATCGCGGACTGGAGCCGTGGACCCGCCATGCGAAGGAGGGCCAGCTCCATCTCCGAGTCCCCCACCTCCGACGCGCTCCCCGCCAGCACCGTCGCGCTTCCGAGGGCGCCGCGAATCCACGCCACTTCATGGGTGCCGTGGTCGAGATAGCGCGTGAACGCTCCCCCACTGAGAGCCCTGCCACTGAACACGGGAGCGCTCTTCGCGAGTTTCGAGAGCATGGCTTCGGACTCCTTCAGCGAGTCCTTCACCTCGTCGAGGGAGTCAAGGAAGGCTTGCCGCACAGAGGCAGCTTGCGGCCCCCCGCCTCCGACAGCTCCAGATGCGGCGGCAGGTGCTGCCTTCGTTGCCTCACCTCGTGGCCCGACATGACGGAAGAGGCGCTGCCCAGCCCCAGAGCCCGCGAGGGAGTTCGGACTCGACTTTCGCCCTTTTGGGATGGGATGCCCAAGCAGGGGTACGAGAGGAGAGAGGGCTGAGGGTAGGTAAAGAGCGGCCATCGAGACCAGCTGAGAGAGGTGTCGGGCAAGACACGCCTCTTC
>NZ_SRLW01000314.1:0-11644 GCF_006518215.1 Myxococcus sp. AB025B | reverse complement strand
GACCATGAGTGGGGGATTCTCGTGCGCCGGAGGGGGACGGCGGGTCAGAAGGAAGGGGGCGTGACGGAACGCACCCTTCGGGGGAATTCGCGCTCGAGCTCGGTTCGGAAGGCGATGAGCCGCTCCCGGGCGGTGAAGGGACCGCTGCCAGCGATAGCGCCGAAGAAGCGCTTGCGCACGCCTTTACGCGTCACGCAGAGCACCTCCGTGACGCACAGTGCCACCCCGCCACCCACGGCGGGCAGCGGCCGCATGGTGTTGAAGTGGATGGGCGCGTGCCGCTCCAGCGCGGCCTCGTCCTCCACCTCCAGGGTGATCTTCGACAGGAGCGCGTTGCCGCACAGCGCGGAGGCCACCTGCCGCAGCCCCGGCGTGTAGGCGAAGCCGTGCGTGGTGAGCGACGGCATCCACCAGGGCAGCGACGGCGAGTACAAGGTGGAGAAGATGTCCTCCAGCACGCCGCCCTCCGTCCGGGTGTGCTCGAGCAGGTGGGAGACCCGCGCGGGCGTCACCGGGCCGTCGCGGGTGAAGGAGGGAATCACCGCGATGCGGATGCGCCGCCAGGGCCTTGGCACCGACGTGGGCGCATCCGGCAACACCGGCACCAGCATCGTCGGGTTGTCCGTGCGCAACAGCCCCCCGTGGGAGCGCCCCAGCGCCCCCAGCACCGCGCACGCCAGGTTGCGGAAGTCGAGCTGCTCGGGCAGCGCCACGCGCAGCAACGCAGAAGGGTCCGAAGGCCCCGTCAACCACTCCCCGCTGTCGGCGCCCTGGGGCCCGCGAGGCAGCGCCGCGGCAATCGCCCGCGACACCTCCATCATCGCCGTGCCGTCCATCACCAGGTGGTCGAACGCCAGCTCCAGCGAGCCCGTGGTCCGCTCCACCCGCGCCCCCAGCCAGGCGCTCGTCGTCAGCAGATGGGACGTCCAGGCGCTGTCGCCGTGGCCCGCGGCGTCCACCACCACCTGGGGATGCAGCCCGTCGCGGCGCGCCTCGGACAGCGAGCAGGGGGCGCGGGACTCGAGGAGCGCCGCCACCGCCTCGGAGGTGAGCGACGCGCCCACCAGGGGGAGCCGAACCACCCGGAAGCCGCCTCCGGGCACGGTGACGGCCACGGTGAGCACCCCGTCATCCGCGACGCGCTGACGGGCATCCAGGCCCATGCGCCCCAGCCCCGCCAGCCAGACATCCGTGGGCTGGTTGTGCCGACGGCCCCGCGTGCCCACGTGCCAGCGGGCCACCTGGGCGAGCAGCGCGGACACCCACTCGCCCCCCCGGGTGTCGATGCCCAGCGGCTGCACCGTCATCATGACGCGGCGCGAGCGCGGCTCGGTGGACAGGAAGCGCTCCCACGACGTCAGCTCCGGCACCACGTCCGACACCTGGCGCGCCGGGAAGGTCCGCTGCCAGCCGTCGCACGCCCCCACCAGCACTGACAGCGCCTGACGCGCCACCGGCACGAAGTGCGGGAACTTGTGCGCCATCGACTCCCGCACGCGTGAGCGGGTGTCCCCGGCACGCTGAAGAGCGAACGAAGGAATGGAACCAGAGCCGTCCATGGCACGTGTCCCGCGCAAGCGCACCGGTGAGGTGACCCACTGCATTGGCCGTGGAGTGTACCGGACACTTCCCGCCAACGGGATTCTGTCGCACGTCCTCATGTCGAGACACACCCCGGATTCATACGGGTGGTGAAGGACTCACGCCCTCATCCCCGTTTCATCGCCGGCACGTCACCGCGACCAGCACCTCACCGAGTCCCAGCCCGCCACACGCACAGCGCGGGCCGCCCCCACGGTCTCCAGCCGGGCGCAGCGGGACGGGACACTTCCGCTCCCAGCGGCCCACGTGGACCTTCCACCCGGACGCCCTCCCACGTCCCCGCCAGGAAGGCGCCGGGCCCTTCTTCCGCGTCGCGCGCGGGTGTGTCCCCCGCCGCGCCAGGACACGACGCACACCGACGTGCGGTTTCCACGCAGACATCCCATCCAAGCACTTGCATCAGAGCGACAGGCTTCACGCGCGTGTGACGGGGCGCCCCCGAGGCTCGCGCCGACCCCTCGGGAAACCCAAACAAAATCAAACTAGATTTCACTGACAAAACAACATTGAACGACAAAGTCGCTTTAACCCAACCCGCACTGGCAGTCACACCCGCAATCGGTAGGATGGGTTTGTCCAGGAAGAAGCACCCCGTCTGGACAGAGGGGGGAATCCAGCCACACAGCACCTGGCCCGGCTTCGGTGCCTGCTCGGTGACGGGCGGGTGACCGCGACGCCAGCACGCGGCCTGCGCGCCCATGGCACGCAGGCACGGGACGGGTGCGCCCTCTATTCCTCACGCCACGCAAAGGAATGCAATCCATGAAGAAGCTTCTCGCTACCACCGCGGCCGCGGCGCTCTCGCTCACCGCGACGCAGGCGCTCGCGGCGCCCATGTCCCCGTCCGCCAAGCCCATGGCGCAGTACTTCTCCCCCACGGTCCAGGACGCGTTCACCCTGCTGGGTGACACGGACAACAACAACCTCGTCTATTACGTCCCGCGCCGCGGCGGCGTGGCCGTGCAGTCGCCCCAGACGACCAACCCCATCCCCCGCTTCCAGATCACCTCCTTCATCCCCATCTTCGGCTACTTCGCGGGCCTGGAGCTGGCGAACCTGGGTGGCTCGTTCTCCACCACCAGTGACCTGGGCGCGCTGAACCGGCTGTCCACGGAGGCCGCCGCGCTGGGATTCCAGATCGCCCCGGCCCCGGCCAACCGCTCCACCACGCAGTTCGTGCTGTCCGGTTACGCGCCCGTCAACGGTCGCGTGGAGGTGGACTGCGACTTCGAGATCCTCGTCGTCAACGGCCGTGAGGTGCGCGTCCCCGTGTGCTTCACGCACCTGGACCCGTCCCAGCCGTACGACATCAACACCAACGTGATGTACAAGTTCAACACGCTGCCCGCCGTCAGCGGCAGCGTCGTGGCGCAGGACATCGCCTTCCAGGCGACCACCCTGCCCGGCTGGACGCCGCAGCTGCGCGCGCTGATGGCCACCGGCGCCCAGTGGGACAACATCATGACGGCGCAGATCGACTGGGACATCAAGACGCACAACCTCACCCGTCAGGCGCGCTTCACGGTGAACTGGCGCTCGCTGTTCGAGCAGGCCAGCGCGTTCGCGGCCTTCCACCTGAGCTCCTGCGTGGACATCGAGGTTCGCGCCTTCTTCGAGCGCCTGGTGACGTGTTCCGCGGAGAACGCCTGCGGCATCCGCATCGAGTACCTTGGTAGCAACGGCCAGTGGGGCCCCACCGCGCCCAATGACGCCAACTTCATCAACGTCGTGAACGCCGTCCAGGCCCGCCTCCAGGACGAGCTGTTCAACGAGGTGCGTCGCTACACCACGCCGGTCAACGGCCAGGTCTCCAACCAGACCAACTCCATCTTCACCATGCGCGCCAACTACGAGAAGCTCATCCTGGAGCGCAACGAGGTCGTTTACATCCAGTACAACCCGGGCCCCACGGACTTCACCGTCAAGACCAACCTCAACGTCACCTGCCTCATGGATGGCTTCGAGATGGGCCGCGTGAACTGGAACATGAACGACGCGGGCTGCCGCGCGCTGCTGGGCCAGCCGTAGTCCGTCGCTGGCGCTGATTCGACTCCGGGGCGGAGGCCACCTTCCTGGCGGCTTCCGCCCCCCTTTCCATCCTCACCCCAGGCCCTGCACCCATGCGATTGCTCTCGCTCTGTCTCACGCTCGCCCTGTGTCTGGCGGCAGCCCCCGCCCAGGCCCAGACGGACACGCCCCCGCTCGACTACGCGCGCACCCTTCGCGAGTCGGAGATGGTGTTCATCCCGTACATGGGCATGAACCGCGGTCCCATCTTCTATACGCAGTACGCCCAGGTCGCGACGGACTCCGTGGCCACGGTGGGCGGCATGCGGCGGCTGTTCGTGAACCTGCACCCCACCGCCCATACGCTCAACCTGTACAACGGCTTCATCAGCCGTCACGGCATCACCGACGCGCGCCTGCTGCCCACCTTCCCCGCCACCGGTTGCCAGCCGACGCAGGCCATCATCGACCTGCTCCCCGGCATCCCCGCCAGCTACAAGCCGAAGGCCGTGGGCGGCAACTACCCGCTCGTGTGTGGCATCAGCGTCCACTTCCTGCCGGCGGACGAGGCCATGGTGCGCGCCCACATCGCCGCCAACCCCGTCATCACCCTGCGCGTCAACGTGCCGCTGTGCGCGCCCTCCAGCCCGCTGCTCAACGTGCCGGGCATCAACCAGGTGCTGGTGACCAACGGCGCGCTCCAGTCGCAGCCCACCGGGGGCGTGACGGGCAACAGCTGGGACGTGCTCTTCGAGTCCGCGAAGCTCGCGCAGACCAATCCCTCGCTCTTCGTCACCGCGGACCCGCAGGTGGGCTGGGAGACGTATGTGAAGGCCTTCACGCTGGACCTCGCCGCCCAGACGGCGACGATGACACCCGCGGTGGCCGGGAGCTCCTCGGCCATCTGCACGCCCGCGCCGCTGGCGCTCGAGCACGGCTGAGACGCCGCGCCCGGACATTCGAACCCTCACATCGGCAGCCGGGGGCGGACATGGCGTGGGCCATGACGCTCCCGGCTCGGGAGCTTTTCATGAAGACACGATGGGTCTGGGTCCTGATGGGACTCGTGGGCGGCATGGCGTGCTCGGACAAGGACGACCCCGACCAGGGCGAGACGCCGGGGCAACGCCGCGCGAAGCTCCAGCGCTGCATCGTCACCCGGCTGCCCCGGCCCACGGGCTCCGTGGAGCCCACGTGGTCCGTGTCCGGCTTCGCCTTGGTGGGCGCCTACCGGGCCTGTGAGCCGGACGCGGAGCGCGCCACGGCCTCGGACTTCGGCCAGGTGGTGGAGGACATCGCGCGATGGGAGTCCGAGGACGTCTCGCGCGTGAGGCTCACGCAGCCGGCGGAGCTGGCGCCGTGAGGCGGCTGGCCGTGCTCGCGCTGGTGCTGCTCGCGGGGATGGCGTCCGCGTCCGCGCGCGGCGGGGTGGCCCAGGAGTGCACCGGGTGCCACACGTCCCAGCGCACCGAGCCCCAGACGCGCTTCGCCAACGGTCTGGGCCGGTGGAACGACAGCCAGTGTTACGGCTGCCACGCCGAAATCAACGATGTGGCCCGCAAGCGCCAGAAGCGCGAGCCGGACCCGCGCTACTTCGCGGTGCCGGTGCGCGAGGAGAAGCTCGCCCACCTGGCCGCCACGCCGCTGTCGTACATGAACGCGCCGGAGCTGCTCGAGGAGCCCGGACACGCGGTGCCGCGCATCTCCGCGCGGGGCCTCGCGGCGTTCCTCAAGCGGCCGAGCACGCTCTCGCAGAAGGAGGGCAGCCGCGCCCCCCGGATGATGGCCTACCCCGCGCTCCGCCCGGGCGACGTCCAGGACATCGCCGCGCTGCTGGCCGTGCGGCTGCCGGCGAAGGAGGCGCCGCTGGCCAGATTGGCGCCGCACGAGCGCCCCGTCGCCGACGCGCTGTGGAAGGCGCGCTGCGCCGCGTGCCACGCCGGCCCCCGTCCGCTCTCCGGACGCGACGGCGTGTCGCTGGGGCTCTACACGCCCGAGTGGACGTACGAGTACTGCCGCGAGCCCTCGCCCCACGCGCGCGAGGGGCGGCAGATGCCGGAGGTGCCGCTCACGCTCGACGAGGCGAAGCTGCTGCATCGCCTGTTCGACGCGCAGCGACGCGAGAAGGAGCGCGAACTGGATGCACGCGTCACGGGCCTCGCGGTGAAGCAGGCCGCCGCGCCGGGCCCGGTGCCTCCGACGATGCTCGCGTACCTCTGGGGCCCGTTCTTCCGGGACGCCACGTGCGTGCACTGCCATGCGACGAGCCCTCGCGCCGCCAGTGCCTTCACGGCGGATGCACAGGGGCTGAAGGCCTATCTGAAGAAGAAGTCCGGCGAGGAGTTCTGGCGGCGGCTGGAGACGCGCGCGCTGGAGGCCGAGCACGGCCTGGTGGCCGCCTCTCCCGGCATGCCCATGGCGGGCGTGGAGCTGCCGTCGGAGCTGCGGGCGCTCGTCGCTCGGTGGGTGGTGGACGGCTGCAAGGACACCGAAGGCAAGTCCTGGTGCCGTCGCTGACGGCCTTTGTGGGGGACGTTCGCGCAGGTTCCGCGACACCGCATGGCGCGCCCCTCGGAGCTGGGGGCGCTCGTCGCTCGGTGGAGGGGGTGGAGGGTTGAAGGAGTTTCCGCAAGCAGGTCCTGGTGCCGTCGCTGACGGCCTTTGTCGGGGAGGTTCGCGCATGTTCCGCAACGCGACGTGGAGCAGTTCCGTCCGGTGGTGCGCCGTCCTGGCGCTGTGGCTCCTCGCGGGCTGCGGCGAGTGGGCGATGGCGCCGGCCCCCGCGCTGAGCCAGGTGCGCGTGCCGCTCGCCGGCCGGAGCTCCGCGTCGCGCCTGTCGCTGGGCCAATACCACTCGGTGGGCGTGCACTCGGACGGCACCGTGTGGGCCTGGGGCTACAACCGCCAGGGACAGCTGGGCAACGGCCAGCTCACCGACAGCCCGACGCCGGTGCGGGTGAGCCAGCTCACGGACGCGGTGGCGGTGGCCTCGGGGGACTACCACTCGCTGGCGCTGCGCTCGGACGGCACCGTCTGGGGCTGGGGCGACAACTACTCCGGACAGCTCGGCACGGGGACGACCAGCGCGAGCGTGCAGCCGGTGCGGGTCCAGTCCCTGACGGGCGTGCTCTCGGTGGGCTCGGGCTTCTCGCACTCCGTGGCGCTGCGCTCGGACGGCACCGTCTGGGCCTGGGGTGACAACCGCTACAAGCAGGTCGGTCCCCACTCGGCGACGAGCAACTCGTTGCCCATCCAGGTCCCCGGCCTGCGCGAGGTCATCGCGGTGGCGGCCGGCGGCAACACTTCGCTGGCGCTGCGCGCGGACGGCACCGTGTGGGCCTGGGGCGACAACCGCAGCGGTCAGCTCGGCGACGGCACGGTGACGACGCGCGGCCAGCCCGCCCAGGTGCTCGGCCTGACGGGCGTGGCGACGGTGTCCGCGGGCGCGTCACACTGCGTGGCCTTGCGCTCGGACGGCACGGCGTGGGCTTGGGGACTCAACGCCACCGGGCAGTTGGGAGACGGCACGGTGAGCAACCGCTCCACGCCCATCCAGGTGCCGCTGACGGAGGTGATGGCGGTGGTGGCCGGCAACTACCACTCGCTGGCGGTGCGCTCGGACGGCGCGGTGTGGGCCTGGGGAGACAACCGCTACCGGCAGCTCGGCAACGGGACGCTGACGAGCAGCCGGGTGCCCATCCTCGCGGGGCTCACGGGCGGCGTCACGCTGGTGGCGGGCTTCAAGCACTCGCTGACGCTGCGCGCGGACGGCACCGTGTGGGCCTGGGGCGACAACGCGTTCGGCCAGCTGGGTGACAGCACCTTCCAGCCGCGCATGTCGCCGGTGCGCGTGGGGACGACGCAGACGCTGGGCAACCCGGGTGTCACGTCGGGCCAGCTGCACTCCGTCTACCTGGACGCGTCCGGGAATGTCTGGAGCTGGGGCGACAACGAGAGCGGCCAGCTGGGCAACGGCACGGGCGCGGACCGGCTGACGCCCGCCCTCATGGGGCTGTCAGGCGCGGTGTCCGTGGCCGCGGGCGACAAGCACACCGTGGTGCTCAAGGCAGACACCACCGTGTGGGCCTGGGGAGTCAACAGCCGGGGCGAGGTGGGCGACGGCAGCAACGTGGACCGCTCGCAGCCCGTGCGGGTCTCCAACCTCACGGGCATCTCCGCCGTCTCCTCCGGGGCCCTGCACTCGCTGGCGCTGCGCAACGACGGCACGGTGTGGGCGTGGGGCTTCAACCGCTACGGGCAACTGGGGGATGGCTCCACGGCGGACCGCAACGTGCCCGTGCGGGTGACGGGGCTGACGGGCGTGACGGCCATCGCCGCGGGCCACAGCCACTCCATGGCGCTGCGCTCGGACGGCACCGTGTGGGCGTGGGGATACAACTTCGACGGACAGATTGGCAGCGGGACGAACGCGTGGCACATCGTCCCGGTGCAGGTGGTGGGGCTCACCGGAGTGACGAGCATCATCGCGGGGGGCTACCACTCGCTGGCGCTGCGCTCGGACGGCACGGTGTGGTCCTGGGGCTACAACGGCTCGGGGCAGCTGGGGAATGGCTCGACCCTGAACCTCAACGCGCCCGGGCCGGTGTCGAACCTGACGGGCGTCGTCTCCATCGCGGCGGGGAACTTCCACTCGCTGGCGCTGCGCTCGGACGGCACGGTGCGCGCGTGGGGGTTCAACTTTGACGGCCAGCTGGGAGATGGGCTGCTGGAGAACCGCCACGTGCCGGTGATGGTGGCGGGGATGAGCAACGCGGTGGCCATCATCGCGGGGGACCACCATTCGATGGCGCTGCGCTCGGACGGGACGGCGTGGGCGTGGGGATACAACGGCGAGGGACAGTTGGGGGACGGCACGCGGGATGACCGCCTCATTCCCACGCAGGTGGAGATGTTCTGAGGCGCCACGCTTCACGGGACGGCCGTTGGGTCCCTTCCGCAGCACCCGACAAGGAGACACCCATGTTGCCTCGAAGACTGAACGAGCGGGCGTCACGCGCGCTCACGGCCAGCGGCCTCGCCCTGGTGCTGCTGGGCGGCGCCGACGCGCGGGCCTTCACCGAGGAGCACGTCATCATCCTCATCGACCGCAGCGGCTCCATGCTCACGACGCGCGCCTCGGGCCAGACGCGCTTCGTGGAGGCCGTGACGCGGGGACGCGACTTCGTGCAGACGCCCAATGTCCTGCCGCGCCGCTTCGCCGTGTGGACGTTCGAGGGGGCCACCTACCGCCGTGAGCAGGGCTTCATGGACGGGGCGTCGACGGTGACGACGCTGAACAACCTGACCTCGGGCCTGGGGGCCACGCCGCTGGCGGTGACCGTCTGCGATGCCGCGGACGAGCTGCTCCAGTTCGAGCCCGGTGTGGACGCACGCAAGGTGGTCCACCTCATCTCCGACGGAGAGGAGAACAGCACGCCCGAAGACTCGCTGTGCTACGGGCCGTCCAGCAACAAGCGCTACCCGGACCTGGAGGAGGGCTCGTGGCAGTGGAAGGTCCGCAACATGCTCAAGACGGGCGACCCGCTGCGCGACAGCCCCAACCCCTTCCAGCTCGTGTTCGACGCGGACGTCTTCTACAACCACCTCAACCTGTCGCCCTTCGCGGACCCGCTCGAATCCCCCTTCCTCGTCCTGCTCCGGGGGTTGTCGCGCGACTCGGGCGGTCAATACATGCCCATCGAGGACTCTCGACCGCTTCCCATCCCGGGTGACACGGATGGCAACGGGTGCATCGACTCGAAGGACTACTACCTCATGCTCGCCAACTACGGGCTGAGCATCCCCCCTGGAGACCCCAAGGCCGACTTCAACGGAGACAAGGTCGTGGACTTCACCGACTACAGCATCGTCCTGGGCAATCTGGGCCGAGGCTGCACGGCCGGACCGCAGCCCTGGGTCCCCATGCGCGTGTGGCGGGAGTAGCCGACCCTGGCGTGGACCCGGCCTGAGACAGCTTGCCGGGTCCGCGCCCCAAGGCTTCACGTCAGAAGGTCACGTTGCACCGACCGCCCATCCCCCACTGAGCGATGACCATGGAGTAGTCGTTGTAGTCGACGATGAAGTCACCGTTGATGTCGGCCCGCTTGTCCCCAGGCGGAACGGTGTTGCCGAAGTTGGCGAGCACCAGGTCCAGGTCCACGTTGTTGACACAGCCGTTCCGGTCGACGTCGCCGAGCGCGGGAACCGGCTGGTTGTCCTCGACGACCGTGAGCCGCCCACCGGACTCCTCGGCGATGGCGCGCAGGTACCTGACGAAGGGGCCGCCAGTGGGAGCGGGCAGGCTCGCATCGGCGACAAGCCTCCCGTCCCGCGAGACCTCCGGGACCACGTCCGAGCCGCCATCCCGGAGGGACAGGAAGCTCCCGAAGAAGGTGATGTGAGACACAATCTCAAAGCCGGCCGGAGGCACATTGGGATTCTGGGCACTTCCGGTCCGCAGCTTGTTTCTCACCTTCCACTGCCAGGACTGGGGGTCCATCGCGGGGCTGTCCGGCCCCTGGCACTCAGAGCCCACCGGGCTGTCATTCTCCTGGCCGTCGGAGCTCAACTCGATGCGCTTCTGCGCGAAGACGTTCGTACGGAACCCCTTCAACCTGTTCACCGCCTCGCAGGCCGAGTAGGCCAGCGGGGTCGTCCCATTTCCCGCCTGCAAGGCGCTCAAGGCGTTGAAGATGAGCTGGGGTTCCGTCGTGAAATCCTGATGCACCTGATATGAATTATTCTCGAATGACCAGACCGCCATGTATCGCGGGAGTGACGAACCCGCCTCCACCACCTCCCTGGCCATTTGCATGCCCACCGCGAACCGCTGACGGCTATCCAGCGAGCGCACGGTCTTCATCGACCCGCTGCGATCAATCAGGAAGACCACATGCACTTCCTTGAAGGGAAGCGACTGCGCCATCACCACGCCTGGGCTGGCGAACACCAGCAGTCCCAGGAGCATGGCCCAACGAACGACGGCATCGTTTTTCGTCACGGGGGCATCCTTTCGCGAGGGAGGGGGGACGACCCGACTCGAAGTCCACGACTGAGCGGAGTCCGTCCCCAGAACGCCAGACACTCGAGCGCTCGAGCCCTGTATGCCATACAGTTTCAACCCGACCAATAAGGGGAATCACATAACATCCAAACCACACCACGGACGCCCATCCAGGATTCCATCGGACAGACACACCCTGCGATGGCGTGACACACTTTCGATGACGCCCTCCGTCACATCCAGGAGCGTCGCCGGGGCGCGATCACCTGTCCCGAGGCTCGTCGCGGTCTGCCCTCCTCCTCGGAGCCCGCGCCAGGCTTCACCAGGGACCTCCGGGTCTTCTCCCGTCCCTGAGCCTCCACCGTGCGGGGCACGTCCGACAGGACTGGCCTTGGGAGGTCGGCTCCGGAGAGAATGCGCGCGCGCCGGTGGGTGGCCGGCGACCTTGGGGGAAAGCGCATGAGCCAGGAGCGCGTCATCTTCGGCAACACGGTGGACAGCCTGTATCTGAAGACCCTCGACAAGGACTTGTCCCACGACCTTCGCAACGAACTGCGGGAGCTGGGCATGGATTTGGACGGCCCGCTCCAGGCCGCCTATCCCCACGCCGTCTGGGTGCGCTGCCTGGACACGGTGGCCCGCGCGCTCCATCCGGACCGGACGCTCGAGGAGGCGCGCCGGCTGCTCGCGCGGCGCATGATTGAAGGCTACGCGCAGACGGTCATGGGCGCGGCGGTGCTCACCCTGGCGCGCGTGCTGGGCCCCATGCGCTCGCTGGGCCGGATGACGCACAACTTCAGGAGCGGCAACAACTTCACCGAGACCCGCGTCTCGGTGGTGAACCCCACCACCGCGGACCTCTGGTTCAACGAGCCCGCGGCCACCGAGGGCTTCGTCGAGGGCGTGCTGGAGGAAGGGCTGCATCGCATCGGTGTCCGGGGGCTGACCATTTCCCGCACCCGTCACGACGAGGACTCCTGTACCTATCGGCTCGAGTGGTACGACCCCTCCGCTCGCTGACCTCCTTCCCCG